>JBGQHA010000185.1:0-5761 GCA_041497735.1 Dehalococcoidia bacterium
GGCGCCGACATCATCCTCGCGATCCACCACAACGGCTCAGATGATCCAAACGCGTCAGGTACGTCGGTCTACTACAATCTCGACCGCTCGTTCGGAGCGGCGAGCGGAGTGCTGGCGACGGACATCTACAACGAGATCATCGCGCGGCTGCGCGACGCCGGCTACGACTCGCCGCCACGTGGCGTGATGAGCGACAGCGCGACGGCGGCGGCGGCGCTCACGGGCACAGGCCACACGTTCCTGCTGGGCGAGGTCCCCGGCTTCCGGGCGACGAACATGCCGGGCATGATCGGAGAGGCGCTCTTCGTCTCGAACGATACGGAGGCCGCCCTCCTCCAGCGCGACGAGATCCGCCAGGCGATCGCGCAGGGGTACAAGGATGGCATCGACGAGTACTTCTCGTGGCTGAGGACGCAACCCGGGCAGTAGTTGACAACCGGCCGAGCCGGACGCACTATTGGAGTGCTCTTCTCAGAAGGAGGTCCCAGCATGGCAACCGCAGTTCTCGATCTCGACCCGCCACAGACCGAAAAGGGCGTCACCACACAACACCTGTGGGTCTCCGGCCACGAAGGCCGGCGCGTGCCCGCGCTAGTGCTCACGCCGGAGGACGCGGACGGCCCGCGGCCGGTCGTGCTGCTGGGCCACGGCGCCGGCGGATCGAAAGACGAGGCGCAGATGCTGCAGATCGCGCGCTGGCTCGCGCGGCGCGAGGCGTTCGCCGTCGCGATCATCGACGGGCCGGTGCACGGCGAGCGGCGGCAGTCGGCGAACGGCAACGTCGGGCTGGAGGCGCGCCAGGCGCTCGCTTCGCCTGCGACGTACGAAGGGATGGCGGTCGACTGGCAGCGCACGCTCGACGCCTGCGGCGAGCTGCCGAACGTCGGCAACGATCGCGCCGCCTACATGGGCTTCTCGATGGGCTGCGTGCTGGGCATCATGACGGTGGCGCGCGAGCCGCGCATCGGTTGCGCCGTGTTCGCAGTCGGCGGCATCCTGGGCGACGGCGCGAACCCGCTCGCGGACGCAGCGGCGACGATCGACCGGCCGGTGCTGATGATCAACCAGTCGGACGACGAGATCTTCTCGCGCGAGTCGACCTTCCGGCTGTACGACAAGCTGGCCGGGCCGAAGCGCGTGTTCTTCTTCCCAGGCCCGCACTCGGGCGTGCCGCGGGAGGCGATGGAGCGCGTGCGCGAGTTCCTGCACGCGCACCTCGCGGGCAACGGCGCCGAGACGGACGCGCCACGCGGAACCTGGTAGCCCGTCACGTCCCAGCGCTTGACAGCCGAGACGCGCTCTGATACAGAGCTATGCCCATGAGCGCTGATCGACTCCTCGTGCTGCTCGCGTGCATGCTCGCGCTGGCAGCACTGGCGTGCAGCAGTGGCAAGAAGGCGGCCTCGAGCTCCGACGGCGAATGGCCCACCCTCTCCGCCAACCTCGCGCGCACCGGCGCGAACGCCAGCGAAACGAAGATCACCAAGGACAACGTCGCCAGCCTCGTCGTGAAGTGGAAGTTCCCCACCGCCGGCCCGGTCGCGTCGTCGCCCGTCGTCGCGACCGTCGACGTGCCGAACGAAGGCAGCGAGCGCATCGTCGTCGCCGGTTCGTACGACGGGAACGTCTATGCGATCCGAGCCTCGGACGGCAAGGAGCTTTGGCGCTTCGCCGTGAAGCCGCAGCCGGGCATCTCCTACGGCGTCATCGCCGCAACGCCTTCTATCGTTAAGCTGCACGGAAAGTGGACCGTGTTCGCGGCGGGCGGCGAGACGATGTACGCGCTCGACGCCGGCACCGGCGAGAAGCTCTGGGAGTTCGACGCCGGCACGGGCTGCACGACCTGCGACGCGCAGACGGAGCGCAACGAGATCCTCTCCTCGCCGGCGGTGCTGCCCGACCAGGACCTGGTGCTCTTCGGCACCGACACGAACGACCGGACGCCGGGCAAGGGCGGCTTCTACGCGCTCTCGGCGAAGGACGGCCGCCTGCGCTGGTACTTCGACATCGATGCGGGCGCGACCTGCACGCCCAATTCGGGCGACAACATCCGGCGCTTCGACGGCTTCCATACCGAACAGCAGCTCGGCCTGCCCGATGGCTTCTTGTCATCGCGCCCAGGCTGCGCCTTCGACCGGACCGAGACGGCGTGCGGCAACGTCTGGTCGCCGGTGTCGGTCGATGAGAAGCGCAAGCTGATCTACTTCACGACCGGCAACTGCGACACCGACAACGATCCGTCGACGCCGAAGCCGCTGCCGCCGATGCCGAAGTACGACGACGCCATCGTCGCGCTGCACTACGACGGCTCTCCCGCGTGGACGTGGCGGCCGCGTGAGGTGGACAACGACGATCTCGACTTCGGCACCGGCCCGAACTTGCTCAGCGCAACGATCGGCGGCGCGTCGCGCGACGTCGTCGGCGTGGGCGGCAAGGACGGCACGTACTACCTGCTCGATCGCGAAGGCACGAACAAGCTCACGAACAAGATCGAGCCGTACTGGACGAAGCACCTCGTCTCCGGAGGCGACGCCGCGGGCATGACCGGCACCGCCGCCGTTCTCGGCAGCACCATCTACGTGCTGACGGCGATCAGCGACGGTGCCCCCGCGTGGGCGCTCAACGGCAACGACGGTAGCGTGATCTGGTCGCAGCCGAAGGGCGTCCCGTTCTACGGCGCCTCGAGCGCAGCGCCGGGCCTGATCTTCACCGGCGGCATCGACACGCAACTGCACATTTACGACGCCGATAGCGGCAATATGCTCGCGGCGTACAAGCTGGAAGGCCTCGGGTTCTCGTCAGCGGCGATCGTCGATGGCGTGGTCTACATCGGTTCGGGGTTTGGAACGGGAGGCACCACGGGTCCGGATATCTCGCAACAGCTTGCGAAGAATCCGGCGGCTGTGTGGGCGTTCTGTGTCCAAGGCGAGGAGGGTTGTCCAGGTGGAGCGCAGTAAGCACATTGGAACACTAGTGTTGGTGGTGGCCGCGCTGGCCGGCGCGATGATCGCGCTGAGCGCCTGCAAGGGCAGCACGGGCGGATCGAAGGGCACCGAGAAGCTGTACAGCCCGCAGAACGAAGAGCTGGATGTCTACGACCTCTCCTCGGGCAAGATGACGGTGCTGATCCCGGTCACGGGCTGGGTGAACGGGCAGGTGTGCCTTGTACCAGATGGGAGTAACAGCCTCCTCATGGCGGAGGACAAGGACGAAGAGAAGGGCGTGCACTCCGGCTGGAGCATCTTCTCGAGCCAGGGCAAGTTCGTGCGCAAGATACCGGAGCCGAGCAGCCCGACGAATGAGCCGAAGTCCCTCGATCCGATGGGCTGCGTGTTCGACAACGACAAGCGGCTGTTCGTGACCGATGTCGGCGAAGAGAGTTTCACAGGTGCGAGCGGCAAGCTCATCGTCTTCTTCCCGCCCGACTACAGCACGTACTGCATCCTCTCCGACAAGCTGCGCACGGCAGGCAGCGTCGCATTCGATACCGACACCACGAGCGTCCTCGTGGCGGAGTCGGCGGGCGCCGACGTGCTGCGCTTTTCGCCGCCATTCCCTGATAACGCCGACCAGTGCGAATCGAAGCCAGCGAACAGCTCGGCCTTCATCCAGGACCCGAACATGGTCAGCCCAGCGGGCATCGTCCGCGCGCCGAACGGCGACTGGTACGTATCGAGCGTGTTCGTGCCGCCGGCGATCAACGAGTACGACAAGGACGGCCACCTCGTTCGCAACATTATCTCGGGCACGGACATCGGGAACCCGGAAGGGATCGCCGTCGATTCGAAGGGGACGATCTATTACGCCGATCTGGGCCTCGTGCAGGAGCAGGGCAAGCTTCCCGGCCCGCAGCGGGGCAAGGGAACGGTGCGCAAGGTGACGTTCGATGACCTCGGCAAACCACAGGCGCCGCAGATCATGGGACAGGGGCTCAGCTTCCCCGACGGGCTCTCCGTCCTGAAGCTGCCCTAGCTGCGCACTCAGAACACCGCGCCGAAGGCGCGCCGGAACCACCGGATGATCGCGTGGTAGACGCCGGTGATCACGTCGACGGCGACAACGTTGTCCAGCCAGTGCTGGTAGTGCAGGGCGTACTCCTGCGCCATCTTCGGGACGGCTAGTACGGCGAGCCAAGTGAACAGCCGCGCGGGCGTGACTTCGTACCACGGCACGTAGTCGCTGCAGAAGGCGTAGTAGAGGAAGTAGAAGTCGAACAGCGCAGGGAAGACGAACAGCAGGACGCGGGTATCCGTCACCTCGAAGATGACGACGCCGATGAGCCGGTAGCCGAACAGCGCGTTCGCGGTCCAGCGGGGCAGCGCCGGCCAGCGCTGCGCCACGATCCACTCGATGAAGAGATAGTAGGTATCGAGGTACTTATCGAGCTGGTGGTAGCTCCAGAGATCGCCGCCGTGCAGGTAGCGCACCATCAGCGTGGCGATGACGATGTCGAGCGCATCGGCGATGATGGAGAGCACCGCCCCGATGAAGGGCCAGCGGAAGATGCTGAGGGGTACGAGGAGCCGATAGGCGATGATGACCGCCGTGGTCGGCGTCATGACGCTGCTAGCGCTGCGTCAGGCGGTCGACTTCGGCGAGCTCTTCTGCGCTCAGCCGCCACTCGGCGGCCTTCACGTTCTGCTCGATCTGCTCCGGCTTTGTCGCGCCCGCGATCACGCTCGCGACATGGGGCTGGCTCGCCAGCCACCCGATCGCCAGCTCGAGCATCGTGTGGCCGCGCTGCTGCGCGAAGTCTTCGAGCTTCATCAGCATCGCGAAGTTCTCCTCGGTGAGGACGCGCTCGCCCATGCCCGTCGCGAGCCGCGTGCCTTCGGGAGCCGGCTGGCCCGGCCGGTACTTGCCAGTCAGGAAGCCGTTCGCCAGCGGGAAGTACGGCAGCACGCCCAGGCCATAGCTCTTGCACGCCGGTACCAGCTCGCGCTCGATGCGGCGGTCGAGCAGGTTGTACTGGCTCTGCGCGGAGGCCAGCGGCGAGAAGTGCTGCACACGCGTGGTCCATTGCGCCTCGACCACCTGCCAGCCGGCGAAGTTGGAGCAGCCGTAGTAGCGGATCTTTCCGGCGTGAGAGAGGTCATCGAGGGCGCGGAGCGTCTCTTCGATAGGAGTACGCGCGTCCGGAAAGTGGATCTGGTACAGATCGATGTAATCGGTGCCGAGCCGCCGCAGGCTGTCGTCGACGGCCTCGAAGATGTAGCGCCGAGATGCCCCCGACCACAGCGGCCCTTCGCCCATCGGGCCGACGAACTTGGTGGCGATGACGGCGTCGCGCCTGTGCCCCTGCAGGGCTTTGCCCAAGTACTCCTCGGAGACGCCCCGGGGGCCGTAGATGTCGGCGGTGTCAAAGAAGGTGACGCCCAGCTCCAGGGCCTTGTTGACCACGGCCGCGGCCTGCCCAACGTCACAGCGACGGCCGAAGTTATTGCAGCCAAGGCCCACCGCGGAGACCACCAGTCCCGAGCGGCCTACGTTCTTGTATTCCACGACGCCTCCCTTCTCATCTGGCGGGAGTATATCGCAGGCGCATTCGACGGGCACGACGCCGGAGTTGGCCGTTATTTTACGTATCGTTGGGGTATGATTAACCGCAGCGGGGCCTCCCAGCCCCTATGATGGCCGGGAGAGGAGCCAGAGCTGGTGGCACCCTCGCGCCGGCATTCGCCGGACGCATGTTCTGCTTCGACCGGACCGCTCGCCTGCAACCGAGCGTCCCCGCCGGCCGTTAGTAGATATGGGGAGAGGA
>JBGQHA010000186.1:0-5759 GCA_041497735.1 Dehalococcoidia bacterium
CCGAGGCGCGCCACCAGCTCCGACATCTGGTCCAGCAGGTGGAGGTTGTACTTGCTGATGGTGGTGTTGACCTGAAACGATAGGCCGGCGTCCGCAGCGTCCCGCGCGATGGTGAGTGCCCTGTCGAAGGATCCCGGAAAGGCGCGGAAGGCATCGTGCACCTCGGCGCTCGGGCCATCGAGGCTGATGGCGATGCGGCGCACGCCGGCCTCGCGGACCCGCGCCAGCGCCTGCGGCGTGACCAGGCGCGTCGTCGTCGGAGTGAGGGAGGTTCGCAGGCCGCGCTCGACAGCGTAGCGGAGGAGGTCGAACAGATCGCGGCGCATCATCGGGTCGCCGCCGGTGACGACGAGGATCGGATCGCCGAACTCGTGGATCTGGTCGATGAGGCGCACGGCCTCGTCCGTGGTCAGCTCGCGCGGATCGCGGCGGGGCTGGGCCTCGGCGCGGCAGTGGCGGCAGGCGAACGCGCAAGCGCGGGTGAGTTCCCAAGCAATGGTGAATGGCGCGAGGTCGAAGTCGACGTTCCTGAGGCGGGCGTCGTTGACCTGCCGCTGGGCGAGCGCCTGGGGCTCCATTGCTCTAGGCTGGTTGTCGTTCATGGTACGTCGCTGCGAGCTGTTGCACGGGAACGGGCCAGCGAGCCGCCTCTGTCGCCTCAGGCGTGCCTGGGAGCAGGCCGATCTCTTCGTCGCTGAGGTAGCAGGCGGGGTCAGGCGCCAGGACGTCGTCGAAGTAACGTTCGGCCCTCACGCGCAGGTTACCGTTGCAGATCTCGAGGAAGCGACACGAACGGCAGCGTCCCTTGAGCGCCCTCTTTCGGTCCTTGAAGACGGCCATCATCGGTTCCGCTGTGTCCGTCCAGATGGCGCTAAAGGGGCGTTCGCGCACGTTGCCGAACGAGTAGTGCCAGGAGAAGGCGTCGGCGTGGACGCCGCCCTGCGGGTCGACAGAGGCTATCGCCACGCCCGACTGATTTCCGCCGTTCCATGCGAGGAGCTGGTAGACGTCGCGGGCCCGCTCCGGCTCTTCTCTCCGGACGTTCAGATAGAGATAGGCGTTGTCGGTGTGGTTGTCGACGGTGAGGATCTCCTTCTCGAGCCCGCGTCGATGGAAGGCGCGAGTGCGCGCGAAGACGTAGTCGACCGCCGCGCGCGTCTGGAGCGGCTCCAGGTCGTAGGCGCGGATGCGGTCGCCGCGGCCGGCGTAGGCGAGGTGGTAGATGCAGCAGCGCGGGATCTGCTCGGCCTCCAGCAGGTCGAAGATGGCCGGCAGCTCGCCGACGTTTTTCTGGTGAATGGTGACGCGCAGGCCGGCGCGCACGCCCTGGTCGCGACAGCGCCGGATCCCGGCGAGGGCCGCGGCGTAGGCCCCTTCTTTCCCGCGAATCTTGTCGTGCAGCGGACCGATCCCGTCGAGGCTCACGCCGACATAGGCAAACCCAACCTGCCGGATCCGGCGCGCCGCCTCTTCCGTGATGAGCGTGCCGTTCGTCGAGAGGACGGCACGAAGCCCGCGCTCGCGGGCGTACGCTGCCAGCTCGAAGACATCAGGGCGGATGAGCGGCTCGCCGCCGGAGAAGATGACGGTCGGCACTCCGAACGCGGCCAGATCATCGAGCAGCCGCCGGCCTTCCTCACTACTCAGCTCCCCTGGATATGCCTTGTCGTGCGAGTCGGCATAGCAGTGCATGCAGGAGAGGTTGCACCGCCGCGTGATGTTCCAGACCACGACCGGCTTCTTGTCGGCGGAGTAATGGAGCAGATGCGCAGGCCCGCGACCGCTGCGCCGTCCATACCGTAGCGCGTCGGCCTCGCTTACCGTGCCGTTCAGCAGCCTGCTAACACTAAGCATGGCGTACCGTAATCGTCGCGCTGGAACACCACCAACGACAGGGCCATACGGCCCCCAGAGGGCGGCGATTTGGACTGAACCTCTGCGAACCTGTCGCCTGCAGTGCGGATCTAGGCCGGCTGCGTCACCGAGAGCCCGTCGACTTGGACGCGCCGTCGGAGCAGCTCATTCTGCTCTCGCAGCAACCCAATGACGTCCTCGTTCTGTTGCTGAAGGGCCGACATCTTGGCGATCGGCGGGCACGCTTCGATGGCCTTCAGCACCCGATCTTTCAGCCGAGCTCGAGGCCTGCGCGACAGGAAGCGAACCGCAGTGGACCCCGCGATCAGAACCGCCGTGATAACCAATAGCTTTCTCATCTCTACCTCCTCCTGCCGGCTTCCAATCTCCGCCTGCGACGTCACTGGCCCGCGCCACCGGCCTGCCGACAATCATGCGAAGATGATTTGCGCCACCCCAGGCGTGCTCGAGTGCCTGCGCACTAGGACGGCATGGAGCTTATTCATGAGCCTTAGGTATTCCTGGGGGTCTCCCTCGATCAGCGAGAGTCTTCCGTCCAGCCACCGGCCCCGCAGGAACACGCGCAGCCTGCTGTCGTGGGCCAGCGCGTTCCGCACCCAGGCCGCGCGCCGGCCGTCTTCTATCACGACGATCAGCTTCCCCTCGTCCTCAAGGAAACCTACGGGCACGCGACGGCGTTGCCCCGAGCGGCGCCCGACGGTCTCGATGATGATCGCGTTTCCTCTCGTATAGGGCGGTCGGGGAATTCCTGTCAAGAGGGCCCACATCGTCACCTGGTTGGCGATCAGCCCGATGACCCCTCGACCGTTCATTACCACGCCTCCCTCGTCGTTCTCAGCTCTTGGCTAAGTAAGGCACAAGATCAGCCTCGAGTGTATGAGGTTGCTCTGAAGGCGTGTAGAGCTATTGGTCACTGCATGGGCGGGCCAAATGGCCGTCAGAGAAAGACCCGCGAGCCTTCACGCTGTCCCGCCGCAAGAGCTGGCCGCGTTGAGGTCGTCGTTTCAATCTTGGCCACATCGACGCGGACGGCGCGGTCGACCGGGGTGGGCTGCCACTGAATGGGCCAGTAGCGAAGATGGCCGTAGCCTCCCGCCATGTGGAGCCATTTCACCATCCCCGGCTCCACGTCCATTGGGCCGCGCCATTCCCGGAACTGGTACGGGTCCCAGCCGTTGTAGCAGATCACTTGCCCGGGCATGACCGATGGCGAGAGCTTCACAGGGACGAAGAACGACCCCACGTCGTTGTGCACCCGCACCTCTTCGCCGTCTGCGATGTGGCGGTCGCTCGCATCGATGGGGCTCATGACCAGGTGGGGCCGCCCGCGGTGGGTCTGCAGCAGCATCCGGTTGGTGATGTTCATCGAGTGGATGCTCCAGCGGTTGTGGCCGGAGGTGAGCACGAGCGGGTAGTCGCCGCCCATCTTGGGGTTCTCCTTGTGGACCGGCAGCTCCTCCCCCGCTTCCAGGAACCACGGGTGGTCGATATAGAACTGGGCGCGCCGCGTCAGCGTCGGGTACGGCACACGCTTCTCGGTGTGCCACTGGAGCGATGTGTAGGGCTTGCCGGGTTCCGCGTCCGTGGCCTGGTTGAGTGTGTAGACGTTCTCGCCGACGCGAGTGAAGTCCGCATGGCCCTTCTTGCGCATCGTCTTCAGGCTCTCGCCCTTGGCCATCATGCCCGCTTCCGCGGTGTCCCGCACCCATTCGTCGACGAGCTTGTTCACGTCCTCGATGCCGAGCGTCATCGCGTAGTAGAGGTTGTCGAGCCGGTGCGCGCGTCCCGCGCTGTCCGTGTACTCGACGAGGCCGCGCTCCTTGGCGCGCGCCTCGATCTTCTGCGCCAGCAAGCGAAAGATGTCCCATTCGCTGAGCGACTCGCCCTGAGGCTCGGCGGCGTTATCGGAGTACTTGAGCTGGAGGAGGGCGGCGCTCGCCAGATGGAAGTTCGGCTTTTCGTAGTGCTGTGACGCCGGCAAGACATAGTCGGAGAACCTGCCGGTCGTGCTCATCCTCCAGTCGACGCTGACGATCAGCTTGAGCTTCGGCCAGAGGTGCTGGAGCAGGTGGGTCCGGCCGCCGCGCTGCCGTCGCAGCATGTTGCCACCGACTTCGAAGAGTACGCGTGGCGGCTTGTCCGGAGCGGGCTTGACGACGCCCTCCCACCAACCGCTATCAGACGCCTCCTGCAGGTACTCGTCGAAGCTGCGGCGCATGGTAGGATCGCCCCACTCAGGGTTATTCCAGCGTTCCCGGTAGCCGCAGTGGTGGTACCAGAAGAACGCTGGAGGGACCATCCCTGTCATGCCGGCGCGTGTGGCCCTCACGATGGCATCGATGGCGGCGATCTCCGGCGTATCGCTGGTGGCACTCTGCGCTTCCGTCATCTGTTGGAGCTGCGCCCGCATGGCCAGGACGCGACGCGTCTCCGCCAGGCCCGGGCGCTCCTTCTGCGAGAAGATCCCCTGTCCTTCGAGGCCGCTGCCCGGAGACCAGCTCCCGATGCCAGAGCCGAGCCGCCCCCAGTTCGACGTCAGTCCCAGGAGCAGGAGCATCGCTCGCTGCATCAGATCGCCGTGATAGTACTTGCACACGTTCATTCCCATGAAGATCGATGTCCGTTTGCTCGCCACCTTGCGCGCTAACGAACGGATGACCTCGGCGTTGACGCCGCAAACCTCTGAGGCGCGCTGGGGCGTGTAGTCCCGGTTCAAGCGTTCCCGCAAGAGTGAGAACGCGGGCACCACCGCGACGCGCGTTCCGTCGGCCAGCCGCACCTGCCGCCTTCGCGCATCGAGTGCCGGCTTCACTCTGCCCCAGCGAAGCGTGGTTTTCGGCGCTTTGGCGATCCCCCGCTTCGCCGTATCCCAGGCGTAGAACTGCTCGTCCGAGCCGCCGGCCTCAATGTCGGACTCGCGCAAGAACCGCTTCGTGTCGAGGCGGACGAGCAGCGGCAGGTCCGTTTGTTCCTTGACGAAGCGCTCGCTGAACAGCCGCTCCTCGATGATCGTCCGGCACATGCCGAGCGCGAGGGCAGCGTCCGTTCCCGGACGCACGGAGAAGAAGTAGTCCGCGTGGATGCTGGAAGGCCCGGCGTCCGGCGCGATGTGGACCACCTCGCAGCCCTGGTACCGTCCCTCGGCGATAGCGTGGTAGTTCGGGATCTGCGTGTAGACCGGATTGCAGTGCCAGATCAGACGCAGTTTCGTCCATGGCTCCGACCCGGCGCCACTAGCAGGGTTGAACTTGCCCCAGGTGATGTAGTGGCCCGGCTGGAAGTCGTTGATGACCGCATTGACGTCGGTGGCCACGCCCCCGAGGAGATTAACGAGCAGCCGCTGCGTCGGCCAGACCGCCATCGTGCCGCCTTCTGCGGGCGTCATCTCGTGGACGATCGTCTCCGGCCCGGCCTCCTGGATGGCGTCCAGGATGTGCTCGGCGATATCTTCCAGCGCCTCGTCCCAGGAGACCTGCTCCCAATTCCCTTCGCCGCGTTCCCCTACGCGGCGCAGAGGGTGGAGGACGCGCTCCTGTCCATAGAGGGTACGGCTCCAGGCCGCCCCTTTCTGGCACCCCATGGGGTTCTTGTCCGGGACCCCCTTGATGTCCGCGGGCGCGCTTCCGGCTACCTCCTCGAAGGCGACTTTCCCATCCTTCAGGTAGATGTGGTACATGCAGCTTCCCGGGTAGCAGTCGACGCAGTGCGTGGCCCAGGCCACGTTGTCCCAAGTCCATTTGTTGCGGTAGCTGCTAGTCACTCTCGCCGCGCCAGCGATCGTCCGCTGCCTGGTCCGTCGAGTTGTCTTCGTTGCCATGCTATCTCTTCCCGACGGGCGTGAGCTTGAGCGTCGCCGGGTCGCGCGTAAAGGGGCCAAACAGATC
>JBGQHA010000187.1:0-5757 GCA_041497735.1 Dehalococcoidia bacterium
CGCGCGCGGAAGTCGGAGTAGTCCTCTGCGACGAGGACGCCACGCGCGCCGTTCGCCGTCACTTCGTGCGGAGCTCCGCGACGTGTTCCTTGATATCGATGTACTCGTCGGCCGCCGCGCGCAGCTCGATCGAGGTGCTGTCGCCGAACGCCGCCACCTCGACGCGCACGCCCTTGCTCGCCACCAGCTCGACCACGCGGCGGAAGTCACTATCGCCCGACACGAGCACCACGGTATCGAGCCGGTCGCTCATGACGAGCACGTCGAGCGCCATTTCGACGTCGAAGTTCGCCTTGATCGAGCCGTCGGTGTAGCGCTTGAGCGGCTTGGTCACCAGGCTGTAGCCGTGGCCGATGAAGGGCTGGACGAACTTCTGCGTCTGCAGCGGCTCCTGCGGGTCGTCGCTGATGGGCGCGTAGGCGTTCGCCCGAATCAGCTCGCGGCCGCGCAGCAGCAGCTGCAGCAGCTTGGAGTAATCAAGTGTGATCTTCAGACGCTCCGCGGCGTACATGATGTTCGGCACGTCGACGAAGATGCCGATGCGCGGCTGCTCCGTGCCGATCTTAGCCAAGCTTCCGAGCCGGCTGTCGATCGAGGCGAGCGAGACCTGGAGCCCACGCATCACGTGGAGCTGCGCCTCGATGAGCTGCTCCAGCGTTGCGGGCCGCCCATCGATCGGCAGCACCTCGGGCGGCGCTATCGGCGCCGCGATTGCGCTCGCGGTCGCGCCGGCCGGCTGCGCGGCTTTTCTGCGCGCGCCGCCGCGCCGTCCGCGACGCGTTCGCCCGGTGCGCTGAGCCGGCGCTTGGTCGGGCTCGGGCGGCACGATGGCCGGGGGTAACGCCGATTCCGTTGAGGTACGCTTCGCACTGGAGCCCCCGCCCCGCCGCCGAGAGGGTCGCTTCGTATCGTCCGTTGCACTGGGTTGAGTAGCGGGAGCCGCATCCTGTGAGGACGCGTTCCCGGAGCCTCCGGCTTTGCGCCGGAAGAGTCGTATCGTCATGTCATTGCACTCCTGCTGTTGCGAATTGTAGTGTGCTGCATCGCGCCGCCACCTGCTCGGCGACGCGGAAGAAGGCCTCCGCCTGCGGTGATTGTGGATCGGACTCGACGATCGGGATGCCGCGATCGCCGCCCTCGCGCGTCTTCGGATCGAGCGGGATCTCGCCCAGGAACTCCAGCCCCAGCTCGTCAGCCGCTTTGCGGCCGCCGCCGTGGCCGAAGATCTCCGTGCGCTCGCCGCAGTGCGGGCAGACGAAGTAGCTCATGTTCTCGATGACGCCGAAGATCGGCACGTTGAGCTTGTCGAACATCGCGACGGCCTTGCCGGCGTCCTCCCAGGCGACGTCCGCCGGCGTGCTCACGATGACCACGCCCGAGATCGCCGCCTCCTGGCACATACTGAGCGAGGCGTCGCTCGTGCCGGGCGGCAGATCGATGAGCAAGTAGTCCAGCTCGCCCCAGGTGATGTCGTGCAGGAGCTGCCGCACCGCTGTGCCGACCATCGGGCCGCGCCAGACCACGGGCGACAGGCGCGGCAACACGAACCCGAGCGATACCGCCTTCACACCGTACCGATCCACCGTTGTGAGGCCGCGATCTCCCTCGGCCATGAAGCCGGCTTCGAGTCCCATCATGATCGGCACGTTCGGGCCCGTGACGTCGGCGTCCAGCAGGCCGACGCGCGCGCCGCGCTTGGCGAGCGCCACCGAGAGGTTCACGGCGACCGTCGACTTCCCTACCCCACCCTTGTTGCTCGCCACAGCGATGATGTTACGCACGCCCTCGACCGGTTTCTGAGCACCCATCGGCGCGCTCGAACGCACCTCGGCGTCCATCGTCACGTCCGCTTCGTTCACGCCGGGCAGCGCGAGCAGTATCTGCTCGGCTTGCGCCTTCATCTCAGTGCGCACCGGACACGCCGGCGTCGTCAGCACGATGCGGACGGCGACGCGGCCATTGCTGCTTTCGACGTCACGCACGAAGCCGAGCGACACGATGTCGCGGTGCAGGTCCGGGTCTTCGACCGCGCGGAGGGCCTGGAGGATGTCTTGCTCGCTGGGCATTAGCCGGTCGTTTCCAATACGAGGTATCGGCAGCAGTGCGCGGGCTGGTCCTCGCACGGCGAGGAGCGTACTTCTGTCCCCAGCGTACGCGAGAGGAACGTCTGATGCCACTCGCACGCGCCATCACCCTGCCCGTTTTGGCTGAGACGATGGAAGATGCAGTTGTAGTCTCGCACCTCATACCCCGAGGCGTTCCTCTCCCACTCAGCGAAGCCGCCGTCTGTGTGCAGGACCTCCGTGACGAAAACTACGCGCTCGTGGAGGGGCCAGCGCTCTAGGAAGGGGATGTACTCGTCGGCCAGCCGTTCGGCCAGGCGACGCAGGACCAAGCGAGTCCGGTCCGCCTCGGACAGGCTCCCGAGCTCGCTGCCGTCGAGATGGCTGATCTCGCGGACGAGAAGCTCCACCAGGCGGTCGGAGCGGCGAGGGAAGGCTGCGGCGTGCGCCTTGGCGGTCAGGCGGAAGAACAGGTGCGGCCGCCCCACCGAGCCGTTCCGTTGCTCGGCGGCCAAGAGCCCGTCCCGCTCGAGGCGGGTTAGGTGCTGCCGGACCGTGATAGGAGCCAGGCCGAGCGAAGACGCGAGGTCGGCGACGGTGTTACCGCCATTCCGCTTTAGGAGGGCGAGGATCTCGCTCCTGGTGTTCGTAGTCATCACGGAGGCCACGAATGCGACCGAAATGTAGTATAGCCTAGATTCGGCGCCTTGGCAATTGCCAAGCATTAACGGATTTTATCATTTCAACCTTGACGGAGGAAAAGGTAGTGTGCTACTCTACTTCACGCTCGCGAGCAAGGGAACCAAACCCTCCCTTCGCACGTATAGTCTAGTCGGAAGGAGCATGAGAGGGAGAATTGCCATGAGCGAGGGAGTCGCCACTCAGGAACGGCGCAAGCGCGCCACTAAGAACTGCCAGCACCGCTGGGTAATCGAAACGCCCCACGGCGCGACCAGCCGCGGCCTATGCCGCCGTTGTGGCGCGACGAAGCGCTTTCCAAACGCGCCGGAGCAGCCGATCTGGGGGTTTGCCGGCGGGAACCGGCAGACCGGTCGCTGGGCCAACCGACGCAAGTCGAACCCACAGGAGCTTCGCCTGCCGGACGAAGACCAGTAGCCGTAGTATCGGCCCGTAGCCTAACCCCGCGACAGGGGCTCCGACATCGGAGCCCCTGTACTTTTGCCTGCGACTATAATGGCTCGACATCGTATGAATCTGAGCACAGAACTTCCCGGCCGCAAGAGCAGCCTCGTCCTGCAAAACCCGGTACTCACGGCCTCCGGCACGTTCAGCTTCGGCCTCGACGAAGACCACCCCTTCGACGTTCAGCTGCTGGGCGGCGTCGTGACGAAGACCGTCACGCTGCGGCCGCGCGCCGGCAGCCCCCAGATCCGCACGGCCGAGACGCCGGCGGGCATGCTGAACGCGATCGGTTTGCAGAACCCGGGCGTCGATCGGGTCGTCCGCGACTTAGCTCCGCGCTGGCAGCGCTGGCGCATCCCGGCTGTCGTGAGCATCCTCGGCGCGACCGTGGAGGAGTACGGCGAAGTCGCGCAGCGCCTGGACGGCGTCGACGGCGTCAGCGGCATCGAGGTCAACATCTCCAGCCCGAACGCGAAGCGCGGCGGCATGGAGTTCGGCCAGGACCCGGACGCCGCCGCGGCCGTCACGGAGGCCGTCGTCCGCAATACGACGCTGCCGATCATCGTGAAGCTCACGCCGAACGTGACCGACATCGTCGCTGTCGCGCGAGCAGCCGTCGATGCCGGCGCAGATGCCTTGTGTCTGATCAACACGCTGCAGGCGATGGCGATCGATGCGGATGGGCGCGCGCCCGCGATCGCCAGCACATTCGCAGGCCTGTCCGGCCCCGCGATCAAGCCCGTGGCGCTGCGGATGGTCTACCAGGTGGCGTCGGCGATCGACGTGCCGATCGTGGGCTGCGGTGGCATCTCGACCGCCGCGGACGCGATCGAGTTTCTCATGGCGGGCGCAACGGCGGTCGAGGTCGGCACGGCGACGTTCGTCAACCCGCGCGCGCCGCTCGACGTGCTCGAAGGGCTACAGCGGTACATGGCAGACCACGGCATCGACGACGTTGCGGAGCTGGTCGGAGCGGCACGGGCGCGCGCTTGATCCGCCTGAGGCGGACTCGCTACCGTGGGCGCATCGGGGCGTAGCTCAGCCAGGTTAGAGCGCTTGGTTTGGGACCAAGAGGTCCTCGGTTCAAATCCGAGCACCCCGACCACTCTCTCCGCTACTATAGAGAGCGCGCGGCAGGCCCTAGGGCCAAAATCAGGTTAGCTGATCTTCGTCCAGGTGCCGCACCTCTCGCTGGAAAAGGCCGCGTCCGAAGGTGCAATGGTCACTATCGTTCCAAAGTCGTTCGCGATGAGCTCACCGAGCGTGCCACCCGTGCGATTCAAACCCGACATCCGTTGAAGCATGGCGGACAACCTCGTCCAACGTCGCCAGCTTCTTGATCGCAATCGTAGCCAGCTCGCGGCGCGTACGGAGCGCGGCCGGGCGCTTATCTGGCCGGGCTACGCAATTTGAAGACGAGGAATCAGTAACCGTGCTGCTTAACCAGGACGCCGAAGCAGGACAGCGTGATCTGCAGTGTTCGGCGCCGTATTCCAAGCGTAAACCATTATCGGCTCCCAGCCCTCAGTCGCTGCTTTGTTGATTTCCTTCTCGAGATCGGTATGAGTGTTGGCCTTAACAATCTTGTACGCGGACACTAGCTCGCCTCCTCTATGTTCTGGGTCGCCGATGCCGAGTGATTTGCGTATTGATCCCCACGCCACCGCTGACCACTATGACCGTACACCGCTGGCGTGCGCCGCTGAGGGCCGTTCGATGGATCGCCAACAGGCCGATCGGCCACCACAATAAGCGTGATCAGGCCTTGCCCGCTGCGGGCTGAACGGTGTCGTCGAGCTGCTACCCCGTGCAGATCGACGCTTTCGATGCCGGTCGTAGCGTCAGCAGTCTCATGACCTGATCGTCTATGTCAAAAGCTCCTCTGCGGATATTCTACTGCAAGCACGATTGCAAACGAACGGCCCATAGCGAGACCGCACGAGCCTCATGTCGCGCAGCCCGAGCGCCCGTTTCTAGGTTCAAATACCGACTCGCAAGCAGGTCACGGGGCAGAACGGGCGGCGCTTGGTTTGGGACCAAGAAGTCCTCGGTTCAAATCCGAGCACCCCGACCACCCTCTCCTCAGTCTTCCAGCGCGGCTCCTAACCACTTCCCTGCTTCCCTGGACGTATCAACTATTGGGGCACGAGACCTGACAGCGCCCCATTCCCAACGTTGCATCCTCCCCGCGCCGTATTAGGCACATCGTCAGCAGCTACCGCTATATCGCATCCGGCTCGGGCGTCCCTGGGGCAGACGGGATCGCCTTCAATTGTTCGAGTGAGAGAGTGGTCGGCGGCTCCCTGATCACCCCAGCGGCGACGAGAGCCTGTCGGTGTTCGGCGCTAACCACCAATTGCTTTTCAACAACGCCGCCGCGATTGCTCATATAGTACGAGCGGTACGGCTTGCCCACCGGCGGCCTCCAGTCAACGTGGGGTAACGGGTAGTTCATCTCGTCCTCCTCGCCTCGCCGAGCGAACGCCGCGGCGTCGAACAGCGATAGGTCGACCGGCACACCATCGAGTAGCGTCGTGCCGTGTAGCTGCCA
>JBGQHA010000188.1:0-5753 GCA_041497735.1 Dehalococcoidia bacterium
CGAGTACAGCGGTCTGACAAAGGACATCGAGGACATTACGGCGCAGGAGCTGCTCGACGAAGCGCGCGCGGTGCTGGACCTGCTGGCGCCGAACCGCGTCCCGAGCGAAGAGGACGCGATCGCGTGAGCGTATTCATCCGCCTCGTCGCGGTCTTAACGGTGCTGCTCAGCATGGCGCTGATGGCAGTCTCCGTCTACGCGGCGAAGACGGAACCCGTGTCGCCGCCGGCGCCGTCGGGCAGTCAGCAGCTAACCGCGATCGAAGGGACTGCAACCCCGTCAGGTTCGGAAACCCCCAGCGAAGCGGCGCCGGATCAAGCAGCCACGCCCAGCCGGCCGGGCTCCCGCTTCGCACCGGACGACGCCAGCCCCGCCGGCGTGCAAGACGGCGCGCGCGGCAGTGCTTCGATGGCTGTGCGCGTGTGGTCGGTGCCGAGCTTTCGTCCTGGCGCGTTCGGCGCGAGCGCTGGCGCCGGCGACATCCCCGCCGGCCAGCTCGCTGCGATGCAGCAGATCGGCGCGGCGATCGGCGTTCCGTGGCAGATGCTGGCGGCGATCGCGAAGGTGGAGAGCGACTTCGGCCGGAACATGTCGACGAGCTCCGCCGGCGCGATCGGCTATGGGCAGTTCTTGCCGGAGGAGTGGCAGATCTACGGCGCGGGCGGCGACCCGTACAACTACCGCGACGCGCTGCTCGCGATGGCGCGCTATCTCCTTGTGGCCGGCGCGCCGTCCAACATGCCGGATGCGCTGTACTCGTACAACCACTCGTGGGACTACGTCGAGGTGGTGCTGTCGTATGCCGCCGGCTACGGGTACTCATCAGGGAGCGCACAGACCAACTTCATCTGGCCGGTGATCGGCCCGATTTCGTCCTACTTCGGGCCGAGTCATCCGCTTGGCATCGATATCGACCAGTCTGCGTCTCCGCATGCGCCTGTCTGGGCGGTGGCAGGCGGCACGGTGCTGTTCGCCGGCGGCGATCCCTGCTGCTCGTATGGCAACTACGTGATCGTCCAGCACGACGGAGGTATCGCGACGCTGTATGCGCACCTCGACGCGATTGCGGTGAGCCAGGGGGAGGCGGTGCAACAGGGGACCGTGCTGGGCACGGCCGGCTGCACCGGGCACTGCACCGGGCCGCACCTCCATTTCGAAGTGATCGACAACGGCGTCCGGCGCAATCCGTTGGACTATCTGCCCGGCGGGATCTCGGACTAGGCCTCGGGCTGGCGTTTAGGGAAGCACGGTAGGCGCCGGCGTAGCGCCTGGGAGCTGATCGAGCGGCAGCTGGACCGTCGGGATCATCGGTGTGAGACACTCGTCTCCGCCGAAGTTCGCTTGGAGCGGCCGGTTGTTCTCGACGTCTGCGATGGCGTGCGTGCGCACGGACTCCATGCGGCAGAGCGTTTCGCTATAGCCCGTCTGGAATGAATGCATCGCCATGAGCATTGTCACGATGAGCGGCGCCATGAGGACAGGCGCAACGAGCGCAAACACGAACCGCATGCCGGGGCCTCCTATCGAGGTGGCAGGCGGGGGTGCCTCATCAGTTCTAACGAGGCATGCGCGGCGGACGTTGCATCGGCGTCACGCCGCGTCCTCGGCCACAAGCGGTAGGTGGATCCCCCAGCGCGAATCGGGCGGTTCCCCTAGCCTAGAGCGTTCCTCACGTGCCGCAAATTCGATATGTGGGATAGATTGCTGCCGCTGGTTGCCTGCGTCGTCGCGGGGGTGCTCATCGTGGGCGCCTTCCTGGGATACGAACGAAGATCAGCGCAACACGAGGCGGCCGCCACATCGCTTGTGCGCGCTCAGGCAAGCGCAACGTCCGCAACGGGCGCAACTCCTCGTACCTCGAACGTCGCGGCCGCGGTGCGCGCCCCGGCGCAGAGCAAGCCACGCAAGGCGAAGGCGAGCGCGACTCCGACGCCGCAGCCACGCGCGAGCTGTGCCGAGCTGCGTTCCGCGTACGACCGCACGCGCGCGGAGCGACAGTGGTTCATCGATCAGTGCCTGTTCGCGGCGAGGCGCACGCCGCAGGCGCTGGCGTCGCTCCTGCGCGCCCAGGGCCTGGGCGTATCGGCTGCCGGGAATGGTCGATCGGCCTCCTCGGCGACGCCGCCTCCCTGGCTGACGAACGTTGTCGCGGTGGCTGAGGCTGTGGCCTGGATGGAGTCGCAGGCGCCGCTGGCGCTCAACGCCTACGATCAGACATGCGTCCCGATCTGGCTCAACGGACACTGGGTGGTGACGTGCCAGGTGAGTCTGGTGGGTTGTAGCGGGCCTCAGTGCGTGGCGAGCCTATCGCTCTGCGTGTTCTCCACGGAGCCGCTGATCGTCACGGACCCGAACTGTTAGCGTCGCTGTCCGGACTCCACGCGATCGGCGTCATGCTTGGTGGTGGGCGGGCGATGCGTCAGATGTTGGGTTGCAAATGGGTTGCAAGAGGGGTAAAGCGCGTGAGACCGGAGGTGGTCGAGCCACAACCATCGGATAACATGCGCCAGCATGGCGCATCACAAAGTACCGGATGTACAAAGCTTGACAGGGGAACGAACTGGGCGTACGCTGCACTCGGCGATAGACTAATTCCTGATCATAGGATAGCTGGGTCGGTTGGCGCCAATGGTGGTACGCGTTCCACATTCGAAGCTCTTTCTCTTAGTCCTCCTCGGCAGCGCTCTGAGCGTGGTTCTACTAAGGCCACCGGCGCGAGCGTCCGCGAACGCCCTCACCGCCTTAGCTTCCATCTCCGCAGGCGGCTTCCATACATGCGCTGTCACGGACTCGGGCGGCGTGAAGTGTTGGGGCAACGGCGAGTGGGGCCAGTTAGGCGACGGGACGAATGGGGACAACGACTTCATAGGCGGCAGTCCACTTGCTTCAATTCCCGTCAGCGTTTGCCAAACATATGACTCCTCGGCTCATTCATGTCAGAAACCCTTGTCAGGCGCGATTGCCGTAAGCGCAGGGTCTGGGCACACTTGTGCCCTCACTACTTCAGGGAGCGTGAAGTGCTGGGGCCAGAACTTTTCAGGCGCGCTAGGTGTGGACAATGCCTACTGCTCGAACAATTTCGGAGGTCAGTTCCCGTGCAGCAATACGCCTGTAGCCGTATCCGGCCTAGATGGCGGTGTGGCCGCAATCGCCGCCGGCGACGGACACAGTTGTGCACTGATGAACACAGGCGGGGTGAAGTGCTGGGGCCTGAACACATACGGCCAGCTCGGTGACAACACGACAAGCAGCTCTACAACGCCTGTCGACGTCTGCGAAACCTACGACAGCTCCACCCACGAATGCAGCCAGCCCCTGACGAGCGTTCGGGCGATCGCTGCCGGATTTGCAAACACGTGTGCCCTCATGAGCGACGGTCGCGTGAAGTGCTGGGGCGCGAGTCTAGGCAATGGAGGCGCGGCTCCGAGTGCGATGCCAGTCGATGTAATTGGCCTTGACCGGCCCGTAATCGCGCTAGGAACAGGGTTATCGTCACAGACTTGTGTCGTACTCCAAGGCGGTGGCATCAAGTGCTGGGGCGGCAACAGCTTTGGGCAGTTAGGCAACGGTACGACGATTGACTCCACAACGCCAGTCGATGTTTGCCAGACCTACGATAGCGCAGCACAGCAATGCTTGCAGCCTCTCTCCGACATGCAGGCTGTTAGCGGCGGGGGAGGACTACCAGGAGGATACTTTACTTGCGCCGTGAGCGCCAGCGGGAAGACATTGTGTTGGGGTTCCTACTTCTACGGCCAATTGGGCGACGGCGGCATGTCGCGGCTACACAACGGTGCTGCGCAGTTCAAGGATGCGATTGACCCGACGCCGATCGAGGTCGTCAACCTAGACGACGCGGTCGCAGTTGCTGCCAGCTGGGAGCATACGTGTGTCGCAACACACTCTGGCGGAGCCAAGTGCTGGGGGTACAGCTTTTACAGCACGCTCGGCGACGGCGGTTTCTGCTTGGGCCAGTGTCCGATCCCCATCGATGTCGTTGCGGCTTCGGGCACCAAGTGGTCGATTGGGGACGCTAACCTGGATCACGCCGTCGACAGTGTAGACGCCCTCAACGTCTTACAGTATCAGGCGCAACTAATCGGCTTCCTGCCACCTAGCGCGAACGCTAACGGCGATGGTCATATCGACAGTCTCGACGCCCTGTTGATTTTGCAATTCTCCGCGGGTCTCGTCTCCGAACTGCCACCCCCGAATACTGTTGCAAAGGGATCTCGCGATGAAGGATTGGCTCAGCAGGCACATCCGGTCTTCCAATTTGAACGGAGCGACATACCAGTCGCAGAAGGGAGTTTGCGATGAAGGTGGCGCGCGCACTCGCAGTTCTAGTATTCCTGCCCATCTTAGCTGGCATCCTACAGTTCGGCGCGCTCGGCCAGCGGCACACTCTAGCTACCAGCGGTGCGATTATTCAGCCAGATGTGCTGACGGCGCTTCAGCAGGATTCCAAGGTCGCTAGTATCATTTCGCTGACCTCGCCTGGGCTGTATTTAGACCTGCATTCCGACGCGACCGCCGGTTTCGCTGATCCTCAGGAGGTAACGGCAGTTCAAGACGCTGTGCTCTCCCGGCTCGGACCAGACGATTTCACACTAGTCCACAAGTATGGTGTCGTTCCGGCTCTTCTGGGATACGTAACGTCCGACGGCGTCAAGAAGCTGGCTAGCGATCCTAACGTTGCCAGCGTCGTCGTAGACGCTGGGATTCCTGTGAACCTCGCGCAAAGCGTTCCTCTGATCAAAGCAGATGTCTTGCAAAACGCAGGCTTTGACGGCACCGGTGTCAACGTCGCTGTTCTGGATACGGGTATTGCCTGGGACCATCCTGATCTCCAGACGAGCCTGATTGGAGAAGCATGTTTCATTATCGCTTCGCAGTTGTGCCCTGACAACTCCGAATATCCTCCGCCGCATGACTCAGTTCCCACCTTCCCATCAGGGCGGTTTCGGGACCCGGGGCATCCCGCCAGGGATGATTGCGGGCACGGCACGCACGTGAGTGGGATCATCACATCAGATGGAACCTTGGCGCCGCGTGGCGTGGCCCCGGGCGCAAGAGTGTTCGCATTCAAAGTTGGGATTCCCGTGGTGCTCTTCGGCCAACTGACTTGCGTAATAGACAGCGGCGGAGCGCTCTGGGCATTTGATTGCATGGCCGATCCAAGTTGCCTCCCGAGTCTGGGTCTGAGCAGCAACTTCAAATTCGACTTCATCAATATGAGCTTTGGCGGAGGCAATTACAGCACATCGTGTGACGGCCAGTCACCGGTATTTCAACTCGCGATCGAGCTATTGCGAGCCAAGGGCACACTCTCCTTCGCGTCGGCAGGGAATGACGGGTCGACAACGGGCATCGGTTGGCCCGCATGCCTTAGCGCTGTCGTTTCGGTGGGTGCCACGTACGATGCGGACGTGGGCCAACAACAATGGTTTCCCTGCACAGATCAAACGACGTCCGCGGACAAGGTCACTTGCTTTTCCAACTCAGACTCACTTCTTAGTTTGCTTGCTCCAGGCTCGGTCATCACATCAACCAGTGCGTTTTATCTAGCCCCCGGCGTTTGTAACGACGCCAGCACTGGCTGGAGCGGAGACTGTTCCGGTACCTCAATGGCAAGCCCGATGGCCGTCGGAGTCGCCGCGCTGGTCAAGCAGGCGTTGCCGAATGGCACACCAGACGAGATCGCGGACATCCTTAAACGCACTGGCGTTTCCGTCACAGACAGCCGCGATGCC
>JBGQHA010000189.1:0-5725 GCA_041497735.1 Dehalococcoidia bacterium
CCGCAGAGGATCAGGCCCTTGAGATCGCCCTTCATCGTTTTAAGCCGCCGTCCCGCATCCGTATCTAGGAACGCGAAGGCGTTGCTCTATCTTACGTCGAGGAGGGGCCGGGCAGCCAGCGGAACATAAGATGAGGCCTCGAGCAGTGGCGGCTACTCGAGGCCTGCGTGGGGGGGTCCCCACGCACTAGTACCCTATCATATCGTTTTCAGGCCCGCAAACCTCTGAGAGGCGGCGGAGTGTTACAGTTTCGCGGCGCTCCGGCTTGACGCCGTCGCAGCGCTCGCGGATAGTAGGTGGCGATGCAATTGTCCGGCAAGACCGCGATCGTGACCGGCTCCGCCGTCGGCGTCGGGCGCGCGACGGCGTTAGAGCTCGCGAAGCGGGGCGCTAACGTCGTCATCAACTACTCGCGCTCGGAGCAAGAGGCGAAGGAGACCGCTGCGGAAGTCGAGCGGCTCGGTGCGAAGGCACTCGTGGTGCGCGCGGACGTCTCGCATGACGACGAGGTGCGCGGGATGGTGCAGCAGACGCTCGATGCGTTCGGCGGCGTGCAGGTGTTGGTGAACAACGCCGCGACGACGGTCTTCGTCAACTTCGCTGATCTCGAAGGCCTCAAGGAGCAGGACTGGGATCGGATCCTTGCCGTCAACCTGAAGGGGCCGTTTTTCTGCTCACGCGCTGTTGCTGGGCCGATGAAGGCGGCAGGGCAGGGGGCGATCGTCAACGTCGCCTCGATCGCGGGTATCCGCTCCATCGGCAGCTCGATAGCATATGCGGCTTCGAAGGCTGGGCTGATCAACATGACGGTCGCGCTGGCCCGTGTGCTTGCGCCGGAGGTGCGCGTGAACGCCGTCGCGCCGGGATTCATCGACACCCGATGGCTGCGTGAGGGCCTGGGGCCGCTCTACGAACGAGTCGAGCAGGCAACGGCCGAGCAGACGCCGCTCGGCCGCGTCTCCACGCCGGAGGACATCGCGAGCGTCGTGCTCAGCCTGATCGAGGACGCTGACTTCGTCACCGGCCAGACGATCACGATCGATGGCGGCAACGCGATCCGCGCCTGATTATTCGCTCATCCAGCCGGCTTCCTGGAGGAAGCGCTCGACGCGTGAGTTGAATGCGTCAGCTTGTTCGAAGTAAGCCGAGTGGCCCGCGCCCGCGAGAACATCGAATTGCGAGCCCGGCACCTGCTCGTGCGCGAGGCGAATAACGTTGGGCGGTGTGATAGAGTCCTCTTCGCCCACGAGGAATAGGATCGGAATGCCCAGGCCGGTCAGCGCCCCCGCGCTGCTGCCCTTGTAGTTGGGGATCGGCGCAAGGAAGTCGTTCGGCCGAGGCGGGTTCAGCTTTCCGAACAGCCTGTACAAGTAGGCGAGGTCAGGGCGCTCCCGTCGCAAGCGCGGCGAGATCGCCCGTTTCGCCAGCGAAAGCCGCCCGAGCGGGCCCTGACGGTGCTCGTCCTGGCGCAATCGCACCTCGTCGCTGACCGCCCCGCCCGTCGTCCCTGCCAGCACCAGAGCGCGTACGCGTCCGGGGTTGCGCACCGAGAAGCCGACCGCCGTCCTGCCGCCCATCGACTGGGCAACGAGGGCAATCTGCTCGATGCCGAGGTGGTCCAGGAGCTGCCGAAGGTCCTCGGCGAACGCGCGGCGGCCGGCGCCGTCGGAGTCTGCGGAGCGGCCAAACGCGCGGTGGTCGAATGCGACACACCGGTAGCGCCCGGCGAAGTACGGCAGCTGCTGCCACCAGCTGAGGTGGTTGCCACCCGCTCCGTGCGCGAACACGAGAGGTGGACCGCTGCCGGCCGTTTCATAATAGAGGCGAATGCCGTTGACGTCGGCCCAGGGCATGACGGCGTAGCCTAGCATCGTGCCCGCCGCGGCGGCAAGGAGCCTTGACAGTACCCCAGCTTTTGAGTAGACCTACTGGCACGACCAGTCGCAATGCGGTGGTGGGGGCGATGGGCGTCCCCTCCTTCCTATTGGGTTTACACTCGCGGTCTCGTGAGTATAATGGGGCTCAGCCGAAGGACACCGGGGCGGATCTCCGGGCCTTCGTCAGCAAGGGAAGGTAAGGAAGGAGTCCAGATGTCGACGAAGAGCTACTGGCAACAGTTTGAGCGGCAGCGCATCTCGCGGCGAAGGCTGCTGGCCGTCGGTGGAGCGAGCGCCGCCGGCGTGGCCGTTGTCGCCGCCTGCAGCAGTAAGAGCGGCACGACTTCCAAGAAGACGGGCACACCCGGAACGAGCGGCCCGCCGAAGGCCGGCGGACGTTACAAGGCCGCCACGCCGATTGTCGCAGACTCGACCTTCGGGCTGGACCCGCACCTGGCGATCGCCGCAGGACCCGCCTACTTCGCCCGCATGTACAACGTGCTGGTGAACCGCTCTGCCGTCAACCCGGACTACTACTACTACGACCTTGCGAATGACAGTGGCTTGGAGACGCCTGACGAGCTCACCTACATCTTCACCATCCGCCCGGGCGTAAAGGTGGCGCCGAACAGCCTCGGTGTGCCGGTGCGCGATCTCGACGCATCGGACGCCATCGCAACCTACAACCGGATCAACGCGTCTTCGCTGGCAAACGCCTGTCAGTTCGTGTGTCAATACTTCGACCTGCCAGCGCTGCAGGCGAGCGCCGATAACATGACGCTCACGATCAAGATCAAGGTGCCGTACGCCTGGTTCCTGTATAACATCGGGCGCGCCATCCAGACCATTCCTCCCAAGGAGCTGCTAGAGCCAGATAAGGCTGCAGTCTTCAAGAACGCGGGTGTCGGCGGCGGGCCGTACAAGATAGACCAGGGCGCCTTCGTCGAAGGCGAACGGGTCGCCCTGGAGAGGAATCCGAACTACTACCGCGCCGGCAAGCCCTACATTGATGGCTACGATGTGGTAATCATCAGCGACCGGAGCGCCCTGCAGGCGCAGTTCATTGCGCAGAGCAGCTACGACTACGGCGCCTCGAGCGAAGCGGAGGTCAAGCAGCTCACCGATCAGCACCCGGTGTACCTCGGTTCGCAGGACCCGACCTACACGTTCATCGCCTTCACGGTGAACGTGACGCAGCCGCCCTGGAACGACCCGAACATCCGCAAGGCCGCGATGCACGCCATCAACCGCCAGGAGTTCGTCGATCGGGTGTATCAGGGTGGGGCCAAGCCAAACGGCATCGTCCACTGGTGTGTTTCCGGCGCGATCGACCAGAACGACCTCGACACGTACCAGAAGTACGACCCGGCCATGTCCAAGAAGCTCATCAAGCAGGCGACGGGCCAGGACCGGATCAAGGTGAAGATCTTTTGGCCTCAGTCAACGATTGAGGAGCACGACCAGCACCTGCCCATCTTCCTGAAGCAGATGGACGACGCTGGGTTCGACGTCGACCAGGACCCCCGTGACCTCGTCGGCTGGCTGACCGATTACCGGACGAAGACGTACGGCGCCAGCCTGGCGCTGAACCAGATCTACGAGACGGCGGAGATCCCGCTCGACTTCCACCACTCCAAGGGGCCGGCCGGCAGCAACATCTACGCTAGTGGTTTGCAGGACACGGCCATTGATGACCTTATCGACGCAACGAAGCGGATCACGGACTTCGACACGCGCGTCAAGGCGATCCAGGACGCCCAGAAGACGCTCTACGAGAAGGGCCCGATGTTCATGCCGCTCGTGACGCCGTTCAGCAGGACGCTGTATCAGAATTTCGTGAGGGACGTGCCGGCGGGGTTGGGCACGACAGGGTTGTTCCTGACCCAGGACATCTGGCTCGACAAGTAGCACGCGGAGGGCAATGCTCTCGTACATCCTTCGAAGGCTGCTCAGCGGGGTGCTGATCCTCTTCATCCTGTCCCTGGTCGTCTTTGTGCTGCTGCGCGTCGTTTCAGGAGATAAGGCCGGTACTATCTGCGGCCTGAACTGCACGGAGCCCGGTATCAAGGCCGCGCGGCATCTGTTGGGCCTTGATAAGCCGTATTTCCCGATCGGCTTCGGCAAGGGGTTCCCGTTCATCCTCTTCCATCCGAACAACCAGTACATGACGTGGATCAAGGACCTGGCTACGGGGCATCTTGGCAACGGCCACATCGACCAAGCGCCGATCATCGATACGATCCGGCACCGGCTGCCCGTCACGCTCGAGCTGCTAATCATTACGGTAATGTTCACCGTCGCGATCGGCGTGCCGGCGGGTGTGATCTCGGCGCTGTACCGGAACTCGATCGGCGATCACGTGGTCCGCGTGGCGGCGGTGCTTGGGCTGGCAGTGCCGAGCTTCTGGGTTGCCACGCTGGTGATCTACTTCCCCAGCCACTGGTGGGGCTACGCGCCGCCGTTCGGCCGGTCGATCAGCTTCTTCCAGGACCCGTGGGGGAACCTCCGCCAGTTTGTGCCGCCTGCGGCTGTGCTGGGCCTGGCATCCGCAGCCGGCATCATGCGGCTGACGCGCTCGTCGCTCCTGGAGGTGATGCGGACGGACTATATCCGGACCGCGCGCTCGAAGGGGCTGCGGGAGACGTCGGTCGTTGCGCGCCACGCGCTCAAGAACTCCCTCATTCCGGTCATTACCGTGCTCGGGCTGCAAGTTGCCGGGCTGCTGGGCGGCGCCGTAATCATCGAGCAGATCTTCGCGCTGCCAGGGCTCGGGCTGCTGGAATTTCAGTCCTTGCTGAATCGCGACTACCAGGTCGTGCAGAGCTTAACGCTCTACCTTGGTGCGGCCGTGATTCTGATGAATCTGCTCGTCGACGTCAGCTACGCGTGGCTCGATCCGCGCATCCGCTACTCGTGAGGGACTAATGGCGACAACACAAGCGATCGATACGCTGGAGATGGTGGCGGAAACAGTCCGCCCGCGGCAGAGCCGTCTGCGCATGACCGGCCGGCTGATCGTCCAGAACCCACTGGGGTTCTTCGGGCTGGTTGTGATCCTCGTTCTCGCTACGGTAGCCATCTTTGCGCCGATCATCGCTCCCTATGACGTCGGCGACTACCGCGCCGGCCAGCCCAAAGAGGGCATCTCTTCGCATCACCTATTCGGCACCGACGGCCTCGGCCGCGATATGTTCAGCCGCGTGGTGTTCGGCGCGCGCATCTCGATGGGAGTGGCGTTCCTCGCCGTGATCGGTGGCACGGCCATTGCCCTGCTCATCGGGCTGGTCTCCGGCTACGTGGGAGGGCTGCCGGATAACCTGATCCAGCGGTCAATCGATACGGCGTTAGCGTTTCCTCAGCTGTTGTTATTGCTGATCTTGGCGCAGGTGCTGCATCCGTCCTTCCACACGGTGGTCTTAGCGATCGGCATCGCGATCATTGCGCCTGTCGCCCGGATTGTGCGCGGGGCCGTGCTGTCTGAACGGAACAACCAGTACGTCGAGGCGGCGCGCGCGCTCGGCGCTTCGACGCCGCGCATTCTGTTCGTGCACATCGCGCCGAACGTGGTTGCGCTCGCGATCATCATCATGACGACGCTGCTGGGCACGGCGATCCTGGCCGAGGCGTCACTCTCGTACCTCGGACTCGGCATTCCCGTACCGAACCCATCGTGGGGCACGGATATCGGCTTGGCGCGCAACTCGTTCCCGTTCCACCTGCCGTGGGCGTTCTTCCCGGGACTCGCCATCACGCTCACCGTGCTCGCGTTCAACCTGCTCGGTGACTCGATACGCGACATCTTCGACCCGCGTCTGCGCGGCCGCCTGTAAGGGAAGCCCTCGACGAAC
>JBGQHA010000190.1:0-5680 GCA_041497735.1 Dehalococcoidia bacterium
ACGCGACTGGCCTGCGGAGGCGACGATGAACGCCAGTACGCTCCTGTTCCGAGAGGGTCGTGTGTCGCGCGTCTCAGAGCTCTACGCCCTCCAGGAGATCGATCTCGCCCTCGACGCCGACCGCGCCGCTATCGAAGACGCTGCTTCTCACCTCGAAGAGCCCGAGGAGCTCGCCAACGCCCGCGTTGTCCTGGTTGAGCGCCAGGAGGCTTTCCACGCCGCCGAGCGGCTCTACAAAGACCAGGAGTATGAGGCCGATCAGGTGATGGCCAAGATCCAGCCGCTCGAGAAAAAGCTCTATCAAGGCAACGTTGTCAACCCGAAGGAGCTGCAGGACCTGCAGCACGATATCGATAGCCTGAAGCGCCGCCGCAGCGAGCTGGATGACCGGGCTCTCTCGGCCATGGAGCGCCTCGAGGCCGCCCAGGCCGCTCACACCGAGGCCGAACAGGAGCTGGCGCGCATTGCCGCCGAGCACGGCGCAGACGTCGAAGACGCCACAAGCCGTTCGTCGCGGCTTGAGGAAGAGGTCGCCGAGCTCGAGCGCCAGCGCGCTGAGCAGGCCGCCACGATCGAGACGCCGCTCCTTCAGCTCTACGATCGCTTGCGCCAGGGGAGGTATCGCGGCTCCCTCGCGAAAGTGGTCGGAGGCGCGTGTCAGGGGTGCCGCATATCGCTCCCGATGAACCTCATCCAGCGTGCTCGCGGCGGTCACGACATCGTCCAGTGCAGCAGCTGCGAGCGCATCCTCTACGTGATGTGACATGAAAGCGATCGGCTTCTTCCGCGAGCCGGCATCCCATTCGAAGGGCGAGTCGCTTTCTGCGCAAAACAAGTCGTTCCTCGAGTTTTGCGACCATCACGGGTACGACGTTGTCGTGACCTTCGTGGAGACCGCCGACGCCAACGGCCGCAGCGGGTTTCGCCAGCTCATCGATTACCTGCGCAAGCCCGATCGCGGCTTCGTCGTTATCGTCGCGCGCTCGCTGGGCATGATGGGCGTCGATCGCCAGGAGGGGGCTCGGCGTTATTTCCAGCTCCAGAGTCTCGGCGCCAACGTGGCGTTCATGGACGGCGCAGGCGATCCGGTCGACGCCATGGTGCGGGCCTGCCTCGACGACCCGTCGCGCGAGAAGCTCGGCGAACGCGTGCGCGCCGCGATGCGCCGCAAGGCCGTCCGCGGTGAGGTGCTGGGCCGGCCTCCCTACGGTTACAAAGTTGGCCTTCGGCGGCGGCTGGAGCTGGTGCAGGAAGAGGCGGTCGTTGCCCGTTACATCTTCCGCATGTACCTGCAGGAAGACATGGGCATCCGGCTCATCGCGCGCAGGCTGAACGCGGAAGGCATGCGCACTCGGCGCGGTGGCAACTGGAGCATGGTGAGCATCCGTGACATCCTGCGCAACCGCGTCTATCTGGGCACGTACTCTCGCTTTGGCGTGCGCGTGCCCGGCAGCCATCCAGCGCTGATTATGCCCGATGACTTCCGCGCGGTGCAGGACCGCTTGAACGCGCGCCGGAACAACTATTCGAAGCGACAGCCGTCGCCGTTCCTGCTGGCCGGCCTCGTCCAGTGCGGCCACTGCGGCAATCGCATGATCGGCGTCAGCCGCCGGCAGAGTTGGCGACGGCGCAGCGGCAGCGAGGGCCACGCCTCGTATCGCTACTACCAGTGCGAGTCGCGCACGAACCAGAGCGTCTGCGACTACCACACCCAGCGCGCGGACGACCTCGAAGAGCGCGTGCGCGCGACGCTGGGCATGGACGGCGTGCCGGTGATGCCCCAGGCGGGGAATGAAGCGCAGGTGCGCGCCGAGTGGGAAGAGAAAGCGACGCGGCTCCGCACGCGCATCCGCCAGCTCGACCACCGCATGGACGACCAGCTCACGGCCGCCGCGAAAGGGCGCATCACGCGCGAGCAGCTCCAGAAGCTGAGCATGACCACCGCCGCGCAGCGTCTGCGGCTCGAGGAGGAGCTGGAGGAGGTCGAGCACAAGGTGCAGGAGCAGCAGAACGCCAGCGAACGATCGCATGGGCGGCGCAAGGCGCTCGCCTCGCTGCTCGATGGCTGGGGCTCGCTCGCGATGGGCGAGCGTCAGTCACTCCTGCGCGAGGTCCTCGATCGCGTCGTCGTCCGCGACGACGGCATCCAGGTTCTCCTGCGGCCGTGATTCCGATCGTCATTCTGAGCGCAGCGAAGAATCTCGCGGAATCGATGGCGAGTCACGCAAGATGAAGCCCTCGCGACTCACACTGATGCAGGGCATAGCTCAAGGGGCCAGATCCTTCGCGGAGCCTGTCCTGAGCGTAGCCGAAGGGCTCAGGGTGACAGCGGAGTGAAGGTCATCGCCTACTGCGACGGCGCGTCGCGGGGGAATCCCGGTCCGGCGTCGTACGGCGTGGTGGTCTACGACGAGCAGGGGAACGAGCTGCACCGCGCCCACCGAGCGCTCGGTCACGGCACGAACAACTTCGCGGAGTATCGTGGCGCGATCGCTGCGCTGGAGGCGGCGCTCGGGCTGGGCGCGAGGGAGATCGAGCTGCGGATGGACTCGGAGCTCATCGTGCGCCAGCTCACGGGTCGATACAAGGTGCGCAACCCGAACCTTCTGCGGCTGTACAAGCGCATCCTCGCCCTGCGTCAACGATTCGATCGGGTGACGCTCACGCACGTGCCGCGCGCGCAGAACCGCGTCGCGGACGCGCTGGCGAACGAGGCGCTGGATAAAGTTGCTGGTCGCTAGTCGATGGTCGCTCGTCGCTGGTACCGCAGTCGGACTTCGAGCCTCGAGCTTCGAACACCTTCGCCAAACCTTCCGTGGTACACTAATCCCGGAGCCAGGGGGTCGGGTGGCCGCTGTTCCGCCTTAGGCGGGAGAGAGGAACGTCCGAGCTCCTCCGGGCAGAGTGCCGGGTAACACCCGGGCGGGGCGACCCGACGGAAAGTGCCACAGAAACGAAACCGCCCCTCTTCGGAGGGGTAAGGGTGAAACGGTGCGGTAAGAGCGCACCGGCGTCTCAGAGATGAGGCGGCCGGGCAAACCCCACTCGGAGCAAGGCCAAATAGGAGGACAGCTCCTTCCTCGGAGGGAGCAGGAGCGCCCGGCTCCGTCCTCGGGTAGGCTGCTTGAGCCCGCCGGCAACGTCGGGCCTAGAGAGATGGCCACCGGTCGCCTCAGGCGACCACAGAACTCGGCGTACAGGCCTCCTGGCTCCGCTCTTCTCACCTGCGAAGCTGATCAAGTTGCTCGAAGTTCGAGGTTCGAAGCTCGAGTTGAGCGCTGTCGTCTGTTGCGCACAGCGCGCTGTCGTGTAACGCTTGCACCGCAGGTTGCGCTAGAGGGGAGGCGCTGTGAGTTCACGCACGAAGTGGCTTGCGATCTTCGCGCTGGCGGTTGGTGCGGCTGTTTGCCTGGTCGGGCCAAGACCGCAGAGCGGTCTCGCGTCGAACGCCGTGCCCGCCAGCCGGACGCCTACACGCTTCAACCTACAAGGGCCGAAGAAAGTCGTGGTAAGCGAGTTGCCCCCGATAGCAGCTAGCTCTGGCGGTCGGGCGCCTGCCGTAATCCCGCGCGGTCCGTCACCCTTTAGGCCGTCCGGCCCCGCAGAAGCTCCGCCGCCGCCCAGCGCGATCGACACGGGGGTCCTGGCCGGGCCACAGGCTGCGTCAACTCCAAGCGTGGCGAGTACCGCCTTCGAAGGCCTTGATGCTAATGACAACGCGTTTGTGAATACTACGCCTCCCGACCCACAGATTGCTGTCGGCCCGACTCACATCCTTGAGATGGTGAACAATGTTGGGCGGGTCTTCACCAAGTCGGGAAGTCTCGTGTCCACGTTCTCGCTCGACAGCTTCTTCGGCGTTCCATCGGTGGCCGACATCAGGTCGGACCCTAGACTGATATACGACAGTACTAGTAGTCGATATTTCGCGGCGTACATCGACCGCAATCAGTTAGACGGTCAAGGCGATCTCTTCTTGGCAATCTCCCAGACCAACGATCCTAGTGGGGCCTGGAATAAGTACTCCACTTCATTCCCATTATTCGTACCCGACTACCCTGGAATTGGAGTGACCGACGACAAGTTTACGATCTCCTATAACCTTTACGGTGTCTACACGGGGACCTTCCTAGGTGAGCAAACGCTCGTTGTCCAGAAGAGCGATGTCATCGCGGGCATCTCTGGGGCGCAGGTGGGCGTGGCCTTTTCCTCGACCGACCCCACTCGCTTCACCGTCCGGCCTGCTCAGGCGTTGACATCTGTTAGTGACCAGTACCTCACGACGTTCGATTATTCTTCGGGCGGGGGAGGTTCGCTCGCCACGAAGATTATGGTCATAAGGATCACTGGCACTCCGAACGCCCGCAACGTCACTGAAGCCTCAGCGACGAGCCTAAGCATCCAATCGCAAGTAGCCCCACCTCCGTCTAACACGGCCGGAAACGGAGACTGCATTATCGCTCAAGGAGGAAGCCCCAGTGACCTCGGCCCGCCGCCATGTATCGATTCAGGGGACGGTCGCATGCTCGCGGCTATCTGGCGTGACGGTAGCCTGTGGAGCGCAGCGCCTGCAGCGTGCAGACCTTCTAGCGACACCAGTAACAGATCGTGCGCACACTTGATCGAGGTGACGACAGCAGGCACGCCGTCAGTGGTTCAGGACATTCTCTTAGGTGGACCAGCGGGCGAGAACTACTCTTGGCCGGGAATCATGACAGATGTATCGGGCAACCTCTATGTTTCGATGACCCATACGAACTCCAGCATCTTCGCGGAAGCACGCATAGCTGGTCGCCTGGCCACTGATCCGTTGAATGCGATGAGCGGGTCCAGCCTCCTCCGCGCTGGAAATGTTGTTCACACATCTGGTCGCTGGGGAGATTACCTAGGAGCAGCCGTCGATCCCAGCGATGGGTCGTGTGTGTGGGTTGTCGGCGAGTACGCCAAGAACACTTCTGGCGCTGACTGGGGCACCTACATTGCGGCCACCAGCTACAGCGGTGGCTGCGGCGGCGGTACTCCCACGCCGACTCCGCCGCCGATCACAACAGCGACGGCCACGTCGACCGTGTCATCGAACACTGCGACCCAGACGAGCACGCCGGCGTCTTCCCTTACGCCCACCAATACGCGACAGACTACGAACACGTATACGCCTACCCAGACACCGACGCGCACGCCCACGCCCGTTGGCCAGCCCGGCGACGTCAACTGCAGTCACCAGGCGGACGCGATCGATGCGGCGCTGCTCCTGCAGTTCGGCGCGGGGCTGTTCCAGACGTTTCCATGCGAGCAGAACGCCGACGTGAACCACGACGGCATCGTCAACGCGATCGACGCCGCGTTGGTGCTGCAGTACAGCGCCGGCCTCATCGGCAGCCTATAGGCGAACTTCGAACCTCGAACTTCGAGCCCCCAGGCCGGACGGCCCTTATACTAAATCACGATGCCCCGCGCGCGCACGGCCATCGATTGGCTTTCGCTCCTGCCTGAAGCCCGCGTCATCGCGGGCGAGCCGGGCGCCGTGACCGGCGTCTGTTTCGATAGCCGCGCGGTCACGCCGGGCGCGCTCTTCGTCGCGGTCCCCGGTCTCGATACGGACGGCCATCGTTATCTGCGCGATGCGCTCGACCGTGGCGCGGCGGCGCTGCTGGTGCAGGAGGACCACGGCGCGCAGTGG
>JBGQHA010000191.1:0-5667 GCA_041497735.1 Dehalococcoidia bacterium
CGGCAGCTCATTCCAACAGCTATCAGCCACCTGGCGCACAGCTGGCTCGCCAAAGAACAGTTTGCGTCCAGCCGTACAGGTGGTGACGAAATATGCCCCCGCTTGCGCGTAATCAAAGTCACGCAGGCGAATCGAACGGCGGCGCCGGCTGTTCGTTCCCGACGCCAGGGCACCAGCCGCCTTAGTCCCGAAGGCCGGAGTCATTGCGCAGCGCCGCGGCCTTGTCCGTGCGCTCCCACGGCGCGTCGATGTCCTCGCGCCCGAAGTGGCCGTAGGCGGCCGTCGCGCGGTAGATCGGACGGCGAAGGTTCAGGTCGCGGATGATCGCGGCGGGCCGCAGATCGAAGTGCTTCTGGATCAACTCCAGGATCTTGGCATCGTCCACGCGGCCCGTGCCGAACGTCTCGACCGCCATTGAGGTCGGCCGCGCGACGCCGATCGCGTATGAGAGCTGGAACTCCAATCGATCGGCCAGCCCCGCCGCGACGACGTTCTTCGCCACATAACGCGCCGCATATGCCGCGGAGCGGTCGACCTTCGTCGGGTCCTTGCCGGAGAACGCGCCACCGCCGTGTCGCGCGATGCCACCGTACGTATCGACGATGATCTTGCGTCCCGTAAGGCCCGCGTCGCCCATCGGCCCGCCGATGACGAAGCGCCCGGTGGGGTTCACGTAGTAGCGCGTGCGCTCGTCCAGCAGCTCCGGCGGGATCACTTCGTGCACGACGACATCGATGAGCTCTTGCCTAAGCTGCTCGTAGGGCACGACCGGATCGTGCTGCGACGAGAGCACGATCGTGTCGATCCGCTTCGGCCGGCCGTACTCATACTCGACCGTCACCTGCGACTTGCCGTCCGGGCGAAGGTAATCGAGCACACCGTCCTTGCGCACCTGCGCCAGCCGGCGGCAGAGCTTGTGCGCAAGCGAGATCGAGAGCGGCATCAGCTCCGGCGTCTCGCGGCAGGCGAAGCCGATCATCATCCCCTGGTCGCCGGCGCCCTGCTCAAGCTCATCGGTTACGGTCTCGCCCTCGCGCGTCTCGTACGAGTGTTCGACGCCCTGCGCGATGTCGCCCGACTGCTCCTTGATCGAGACCGTCACGCCGCACGTCTCGTAGTCAAAGCCGAACTTCGCACGTGTGTAGCCGACATCACGTATGGTCTCGCGGACAAGGCTCGGGATGTCGACGTAGCAGTTCGTCGTGATCTCGCCCGCGACGAGCACGAGGCCGGTGGTGACCGCCGTCTCACACGCGACGCGCGCCATCGGGTCCTGCCCGATGATCTTATCGAGGATCGCGTCCGAGATCTGATCGCACATCTTGTCGGGATGCCCCTCGGTCACCGACTCTGACGTCAGAAACAGCGATGGTGATGACATGAAGCTGGTATCGGTCATGACTTACTCCTTTGAGCCGGCGGGCCTATCCGTTCCAGATGCAAAATGCGGAGGCGATTAATACGCGATCGGAGTTTGGATTGACGCCCTCTTCTCGATAGCGTAATATCCGCTGGGCAGAGAGCCAACTAGGTGGAGAGTGAACCGTTCGAGTGAGCGGCCCCGCTTGATACCCGGTGGGTCCCGCAAGGGATGGGGTGCAAGTCCCCCGCTCTCCGCTCAGCTTCGCACCTTGACAAGAGTCCGGGCTGCGCCGATAATATAGAAGCCGGGTATCAAGCGGCTTCGCCACTCGATGGCGGAGAGGAGCAAGCTGAATGGCTTGTTCCTTTTTGTTTCCCGCCTCCATCACGTGCCTTCCTCCCAGCTCGAGAGGTATTTCTTCTGCTCGTCGGTCAGCTGGTCGATGGTTACGCCCAGGGACTCGAGCTTCAGCCGCGCGATCTCGTTGTCGATCTCCGCTGGCACGGGGTAGACATCGACCGGCAGCTTGTCTTCGCGCAGCACGAGGTACTCGACGCTGAGCGCTTGGTTCGCGAAGCTCATGTCCATCACGCTCGCAGGGTGGCCCTCCGCGGCGGTGAGGTTGATCAGCCGGCCCTCGCCGAGCAGGAAGACCTTGCGTCCATCGCCCAGACGAAACTCCTCGACGAAGGGGCGCACCTGGCGCCGGCCCTCGGCCATGCTGGCGAGCGCCTCGATGTTCAGCTCCACGTTGAAGTGGCCGGAGTTCGCGATGATCGCGCCGTCCTTCATCGTCTCGAAGTGGTGGCGGTCGATGACGTGGATGTCGCCCGTCAGCGTGATGAAGATATCGCCAATCTGGGCCGCCTCCTGCATCGCCATGACGCGGTAGCCGTCCATCACGGCCTCCAGCGCGCGGAGCGGGTCGACCTCCGTAACGATCACCTGCGCGCCGAGGCCGCGCGCGCGCATCGCCACGCCACGCCCGCACCAGCCATATCCAACGACGACGACGTTCTTGCCCGCCCAGAGGATGTTCGTCGCGCGCGTGATACCGTCGATGGTGCTCTGGCCCGTCCCATAGCGATTGTCGAAGAAGTGCTTGGTGTTCGCTTCGTTTACGGCCACGATCGGGTACTGGAGCGCGCCGTCCTTGGCCATCGCGCGCAGGCGGATGACGCCGGTCGTCGTCTCCTCCGTGCCGCCGATGATGCCTTCGATGAGCTCCCGCTTCTCGCGGTGGATCGTCGCGACGAGGTCAGCGCCGTCATCGAGTGTGATCTGCGGCCGGTGCTCCAGTGCCTGGTGGATGTGCTTATAGTAGGTCGCGTCGTTCTCGCCCTTAATCGCGAAGACGGGCACACCGTACTCGTGTACAAGCGCCGCCGCCGCGTCGTCCTGCGTGCTGAGCGGGTTGCTTGCGCAGAGCCTGAGGTCGGCGCCACCGTCGCGCAGGGCGAGCGCAAGGTTCGCCGTCTCCGTCGTCACGTGGAGGCAGCCCGCGAGGCGAACGCCTCGCAGCGGCTTCTCCTTGGCGAAGCGCTCGCGTATCGTGCGGATGACCGGCATCTCGCGCGCCGCCCATTCGATGCGACGAACGCCTTCCTCCGCGAGACGCGGGTCCTTGATATCGCAATCGATCGTTTCCTTGACCATCAAACGTTGTCCTTCCCAGCGGCGATCGGCTCTACCGCATACGGCGGTTCGGGATAGTACTCGATGAACTTCTGCACGTTGCGCGCCACGTCAGGGCTCGACAGCAGCCCGACCAGATAGAGCGCCATATCGATACCCGCGGAGACGCCCGCCGCGGTGATCACGTTGCCATCGTGGACGAATCGCTGCTCGACGACGGTGATCTGGGGGTCCTTGCGGAGCTCGTTCATCATCGCCCAGTGCGTGGTGGCGCGCCGGCCGGAGAGAAAGCCAGCCCTTCTCAAGATGAACGCGCCGGTGCAGACGGACGTCATCCACGCCGCCTTCTCGCCCACGCGCCGCACGAAGTCGAGGAGCGGTTCGTTGTTCTCCTCGACGCGCGTGCCCTGGCCGCCAGGAATGAGCAGCACATCGAGCGGCGGGCAGTTATCGAAGGCGAAATCCGGCGTGAACAGCATGCCCTTGTTCGCGCGCACCGGCTCGCCCGTCTGCGACACGAGCACCGACTGCCACTCCTGATCGAAGTACTTGCCGAAGCTCGTGAAGACTTCCCACGGGCCGACGAAGTCCAGCTCCTCCGCGTCGGGAAACAGCAGGATGCCGAACGTCTTGCTCATATCTGCACCAGCTCCGCTCGATAGCGCCGGCCGCGCCAGTCAGCCAGCCTGCGCCGCAGCCAGGTTGTGATGCCTGTGTCGCGGCGGGTCGCGGCCGCCTCGATCAGCCGGTCCACCTCTCGATAGCCGAGCCGCTGATAGGCGTACACGGCGGCCGTGTTCGCGGGGTCGACGCTCAGCACGACCTCACGACAGCTCTGGAGCACGTGGCGCGTGACGGCGCTCGACACGCGCGTCGCGAGGCCGAGTCCGCGGTGCTTCGGGTGCACGAAGACGTTGCCGGCGACGCCGATGGCGTCGATCGGCGCAACGACGTGCGTGCCCGCGACGGCGACGATGCGTCCGTCCTCGATCGCGCCGTAGTACACCGCGTCGTCGATGTTCTGCGACGTGTAGAACGCAGGCGTGCCGTCGGCGCGATAGAGCCGGTTAAGCTCGCGCACGTCCCGGCCCGTGAGGCGGCGCACTTCGCCATCGGCCGCGCGAAACGTCTCGCGGTCGACGAGCATGCGCAGCACAGCCTGGTGCTCCGGCATACGGAAGTGGCGCAGCACGGTCGCCAGGTGGTGCAGCTGGCAGGTGAGGAAGGTGTAGCGCGGCCCCGGGTGCAGCCGGAGCGCCACCTCCAGCGCGTCGACGGTGCCGAGCGCGAAGAGCGCGTTGCCCAGCCCGCCGCGCGAGTGCAGCAGCAACGCCTCGCCTTGCGCGCCGCGCGAGAGCCACCATTCGCTGCGCGCAAACAGCTCCGGCTGGAGCTGCCCGAGGGCATAGGCCGCGTATGCGCGATGCGGCGTCAGCATGCGCCGGACCTCCTCGGTGTCGCGAAGCGGCCGCACCAGGTAGTCGACCCGCGCCCGAGCGGCGATCTGTCGCGGCAGCGGTCTATCGGCCATGCCAGGCCCCTGCCCCTGCCGGGAGGTACTTCTCAAGGATCGGCGCCAGGTCGCGCTTGGTCTCTTCGGGCACAAGCTCCGCGGGCGTGATGAGCGCCTTCGCGAGCGTGTTGCCGCAGGCGCAGTCGCGCTCGGCCGGCAGCCGGCGAAGAGCGGTGCGGATCGTCTCTCTCGCGGTCGCGACGGTTTCGATGATCATCTTGATGATCGCCTCTGCGGTCACGGGTTCGTGCTCGTCGTGCCAGGTATCGTAGTCGGTCACGAACGCCAGCGTGGCGTAGCAGATCTCCGCCTCGCGGGCGAGCAGCGCCTCGGGGATCGCCGTCATGCCGATGATCGAGATGCCCCAGGAGCGGTATAGCCCCGTCTCGGCCTTCGTCGAGAACGCGGGGCCTTCGACGGCCACGTAGGTGCCGCCGTCGTGGGCCGTCGCGCCCGCCGCGCGCGCCGCCTTAACGAGCAGCGGCCGGAGCTGCGGACAGAACGGCTGGTCGAACGCGATGTGGGCGACGAGCCCGCGCCCGAAGAACGTGCTCGGCCGCGCGCGCGTGCGGTCGATGAGCTGGTCCGGCACGACGATGTGCCCGGGCGCCATCTCCTCCCGCATGCTGCCGACGGCGTTCACGGCAATGATCCGCTCGACGCCAAGCGATTTGAGCGCCCAGATGTTCGCGCGCATCGGCACCTCAGACGGGATGATGCGATGCCCGACGCCGTGGCGCGCCAGAAACGCGACGCGCACACCATCGAGCTCGCCCGCGTAGATCGCGTCGCTCGGCGCGCCGAAGGGCGTGTCGATGCGCAGCTCTTCGACATTCGAGATGCCGTCCATCTGGTAGAAGCCGGACCCGCCGATCACGCCCACCTTCGCGCTCGTCACCGCGCCCCTCCCGCGATAGCTTCCTGCGCGCGCTGCAGTGTCTCAATATACGGCGGCCGCGCGACGCCGCGTTCGGTGACGATCGCGCTGATCAGGCGGTGCGGCGTGACATCGAATGCCGGGTTCGCCGCGGCGACACCCAGCGGCGCGCTGCGCCGGCCGCCGATCGACGTCACCTCGTCCGGCGAACGCTCCTCGATTGGGATGTCGTCACCGGCGGGCAGCGACAGGTCGATGCTGCTCGCCGGCGCCGCGACG
>JBGQHA010000192.1:0-5644 GCA_041497735.1 Dehalococcoidia bacterium
CCGACCGCTTCTGCGGCGATCGGCGGCGTGGGAATGGAGGCTTCGCGGGCCATGTTCACAATCTAGCCGAACTCTCACGTACACGTCAAAGTTGCCTTGCGCCCAAGGGGCGCGAGGTAACCCTGAGCGCAGCGAAGGGTCTCACGTTCCTTGTGGACGAGGCGTCCATAGCGTGCCGGCAGGCGCGCGCAAGAACGCTGAGTCCTTCGACAAGCTCGGGATGAAGTTCGCGAAAGGCCTATTCATGCTCATGACTGGAGAAGTTCGTCGATGGCACGGACAAGTCCGGCGCGGTGTGAGGAGAGATTCCTCGCTGCCGCCCTTCTGGCGAAGGGCTAACCGCTCGGAATGACAGTAGTGAAAGGTTGGATATCCTTCCCACATGGCGAAGCGCCGGCTAGATCTTCTGGTGGTGGAGCGCGGGCTTGCCCAGAGCGCCGAGCGGGCGCGCATCGCGGTCATGGCCGGGGAAGTGCTGGTGAACGGCGCGGCGGTCGTGCGCCCTACGACGCTGGTGGCCCGCGACGCGCGAATCGAGATCGCGCAGCCGGAGCGATACGTCGGGCGCGGCGGCGAGAAGCTCGAGCATGCGTTGCGCGCGTTCCACATCGATGTGCGCGGGCTCGTCGCGCTCGACGTGGGCGCATCGACCGGCGGGTTCACCGACTGTCTGCTGCAGCACGGCGCGGTACGCGTGTACGCCGTCGACGTGGGGCGCGGGCAGCTCGACTACCGGCTCCGGCAAGACGAGCGTGTCGTCGTGATGGAGCGGACGCACATCCGCGACCTGACAGAGCTGCCCCCGCCGCAAGGGCGGGCAAGTGAGCGGCCGGACATCGCGACGATCGACGTGGCCTTCATCGGGCTGGAAAAGGTGTTACCATCCGTGATACGGCTGCTGCAGCCCGGCGGACGCATCGTCGCGCTCGTAAAGCCGCAGTTCCAGGCCAAGCGAAGCGAAGTGAAGGGCGGCGTGGTGAGGGACGCGCAGGTGCACGCGACGGTCATCGGGCGCGTGGTTTCGTGGGGAGCGCAGCACGGCCTGCGGTTCGGCGGGCTGACCACGTCGCCGCTGCGCGGGCCGGCCGGCAACAAAGAGTTCTTCGTCCTGTGGAAAGCGCCTGAGGGGAAACTCGTGATAGCAAAGTTCCCCTCTCCCTCTGGGAGAGGGGCTAGGGGTGAGGGTCGTTGAACAAGATCGGCTGCTGCTATCATCCCAAGCTCCCGGAGGAGCTCGGGCCACGCATCGCGCAGGAGCTGATGCGCGTCGCGGCGCCGCACGTCTCCGAGACGTGGGTGGCGCCCGCGTGGGACCAGCAGGCGATGCGTGAGCACATGCCGGGCACCGACCTGCTGCTGACGATCGGCGGAGACGGGACGGTGCTGCGCGCCGCGCGCGCTATCGTCCCGCACACGACGCTGATCCTCGGGGTGAATATGGGCCGGCTGGGCTTCCTGACCGAGCTCGATGCGCCGAGCGCGATCGAACGGCTGCCGGAGGTCATCGCGGGCGCGGGGCGCGTCGAAGAGCGGGCGATGCTGCACGCCGAGATCGCGCGGCCGGGGCCGGAGGGCGGCGAAACGCCCGCGCGCCACGACGCGCTCAATGACGTCGTGATCGGGCGAGCCACGCTCGGGCGCACGGTGCAGGTCTCCGTCCGCATCGATGGCGCACCGATGGCCGACTTTCGCGCCGACGGCGTGATCGTCGCGACGGCGACGGGCAGCACGGCGTACTCACTCTCGGCAGGCGGGCCGGTGCTGCCGCCGGAGTCGCGTGACATGCTGCTGACGCCGATCGAGCCGCACCTGGCGCCGCACAACTCCGTCGTGCTGCCGCAGAGCACCGCCATCGAAGTACAGCTCGCGCCGAACCAGCAGGCGACGCTGAGCGTGGACGGCGAGCCGGACATCGATCTGTCATCGGGCGGCACCGTACGCGTGTCGCTCAGCCCGCATTGCGCGCGCTTCGTGCGTCTGAGCCCTCCTACCCGCTTCTATGAACGGCTGGCGCGCCGGCTGAACTGGGTGCGCAACGCGGACGCGAACGAGGCCATCCGCTCCATCGCGGAGGAGGACGCGCGGGCATGACCACAAACATGTCATTCCGAGCGACGCGAGGAATCTCACCGATCGTCTAGAGACCAACGATCCGATGCGAGACTACTACGTGTACATCTTGAGCAACTACTCAGGGACACTCTACGTTGGCGTGACGAACGATCTCGAGCGCCGAGTCGCACAGCATAAGGCCAAGCTCCGGGACGGCTTCACCAAGAAGTACAATGTCACGACCCTGGTCTACTACGGGCACACGAATGATGTCACGTGTGCGATCGAGCGTGAGAAGGAGATCAAGGCATGGCGTCGCAGCAAGAAGCTCGACCTCATCCACTGCATGAACCCTGGGTGGGAGGACCTTTCAGCCGGCTGGAACCTGCCCGAGATGAACGATGTCGTGTCGATGGAGCTGAATTCTCGCTTGAAGGGTGAGATTCCTCGCGGAGTTTACCCTGACCAAAGCCGAAGGGCTCGGAATGACAGATGAGTGAGTGTCAGGTGCCTAGAATGAGGAAGAGCGCCGAGCCGTGTCTACGCAGATGGAAGTAGCGGCCCTGCAAGTGCAGCGCGCGGCTGTGTCCGACGTGAAGGCGATCCACGAGCTGGTGAACGGATTCGCGCGCACGGGCGAGATGCTGCCGCGCACGCTCGCGGAGATATACGAGAGCCTGCGCGATTTCTCGGTGGTCCGCGACGGCGATGCGCTGCTGGCGTGCGGCGCGCTGCACGTGATGTGGGAAGACCTCGCTGAGGTCCGCTCGCTGGCGGTGCGGACCGACCGGCACGGCCAGGGGTTGGGCGCCCTACTCGTGCGCGCGCATCTCGATGAGGCACGCGAGCTGGGACTGCGCACCGTGTTCGCGCTGACGTACCGGCCCGCCTTCTTCGAAAAGCTTGGCTTCCAGCAGGCCGACGTGATGACACTGCCACGCAAAGTCTGGAACGAATGCTATCGCTGCCCGAAGTTCCCCACGTGTAATGAGATCGCCGTCATGCTTGAGATCGAGGCTCCGTGAGCGGGCACGACGAGCCTACCCCGGACGTCATCGCCAGCCGGCGCGCGTATGAGGGCTGGGTGAACGTGCGCATCGATACGCTCCGCTACGCGCCGGGGCGCGAGAGCGAGATGACCGTCGTCGAGCACCCGGGCGGCGTGACGCTCCTCGCGATCGACACCGAGAACCGGCTGCTGTTCGTCCGCCAGCACCGGCACGCGACAGATCGCTGGCTGCTGGAGCTGCCGGCCGGGACGCTCGATGCTGGCGAGACGCCCGAGGCGTGCGCGGAGCGCGAGCTGCAGTAGGAGACCGGCTACCGCCCGCAGCGCATCGAGCGGCTGGGCGGCTTCTATACCGCGCCCGGCTTCATGACGGAGTACCTGCACGTCTTCCTCTGCACGGAGCTCGTCGAGAGCCGGCTGCAAGGTGACGAGGATACGATCCACGTCGAACGGCTGTCCTTGGACGATGCGCTGCGGCGGATCGCCGCAGGTGAGATCGAAGATGCGAAGACGAGCGCGGCGCTCCTGCTCTATCTGCGCCGCGCACACTCCTCCGTCATTCCGAGCGGTAAGCATGCCCTGAGCGAGGTCGAAGGGGCCGCTGAGGGCGGCCGTTAGCGAGGAATCTGGCGCTCCTCGTAGAATTTGGCTGCCCTCAGCCGTCCGATCTGTCGAGTTTGGACGACAAAGATAAGGGTTCTTCGAGCCAGCACGTAGGGGAAACGCTGATGGGTGTCCGAGCGCCCGTGGGGCACACTTAGGTCGCTAAGGGTTCGCGTTCTCTCCCCCGCCACCAGCACAGCGGACCCTTCCTTGCAGAGGGCCGGGCCAGGGATGGCCCGGCTCCGTTTAAGCGAGCCGGACGCAGAATGTAGGGGCGGCCTTCAGGCCGCCCGCTGCTCAGCCCCTTCGACAACGTCGACTTGCAATCGCAGCGCGGCGGGACGTCTAAAGACCTCCCCTACGACGGGCACTCGCGCTTCGTTCGCGCACTCTGCCTGCTGCTCAGCCGCTTCGAGAACGTCCACTCCGCGGCGGGAGGTCTAAAGACCTCCCCTACAGCGGGCGCTTGCGCTTGCCGTGCTTCGTCAGCGCACTCTGTTGTTCGTTTCACAAGTCTCGCGCTAGAATGTCGCCGGGCGATGAGGGGCACGGAAGCCTCTCTCTCGCCCGGCTCCAACCTCTCGGCTTCCAGTGAGGAGGCACCTTGGCCGTCTTCGAGCATGATGTGCTGGTGATAGGCGCCGGCCTTGCCGGCATGCGCGCCGCGATTCAGGCCCAGCAGATGGGCGCGAACGTCGCGATGATCTCCAAGGTGCACCCTGTGCGCTCGCACTCCAACGCGGCGCAGGGCGGTGTCAACGGCCCCGGCCTGGGCGAAGACGGTGGGCCGTGGGAGGAGCACGCCTTCGAGACGGTCAAGGCGTCCGATTACCTGGGCGATCAGGACGGGATCACGATCCTCGCCCAGGAGGGCGGCCGCGAAGTGCTCCAGATGGAGCACTGGGGCGTCGTCTTCAGCCGGAAGCCGGACGGGCGGCTGGCGACGCGACGCTTCGGCGGCATGGGCAAGGCGCGCACGTTCTTCGTCGGCGCGATTACCGGCCAGGCGATGCTGCACGTGCTCTACGAGCAGCTGATGAAGCCGGCGATCTACCAGGCGCTTCGCGTCTACGAGGAATGGTTCGTTACCAGCCTGATTATGGACGGCGGCCAGTGCCGCGGCGCGGTGGCGATCGACATCCGCACCGGCGAGCTGCACGCCATCGCTGCCAAGGCGACGATCGTCTGCACCGGCGGCCTTGGCCGCGTGTACGAACCTTCGACCAACGCGTTGATCTGCACCGGTGACGGCATCGCCCAGGCATATCACGTGGGCGCTCCCATCATGGACATGGAGATGGTCCAGATCCACCCGACGACCCTCAAGGGCAGCGGCGTGCTGATCACCGAGGGCGCGCGCGGCGAAGGCGCCTATCTGCTCAACAAGGACGGTGAGCGCTTCATGTCGAAGTACGCGCCCAACATGATGGAGCTGGCATCGCGCGATGTTGTGTCGCGCGCGGAGCAGACCGAGATCGACGAGGGGCGTGGCGTCGATGGCTCCGTGTTCCTCGACATGCGCCATCTGGGCGAGCCGCTGATCAAGGAGCGCCTCGAAGAGATCTACGAGATCGCGCGCGATCTCGTGAACATCGACATCACCAAGGAGCTACTCCCAATCCGGCCCGGCGTGCACTACGCAATGGGCGGGATCAAAACAGACAACGACGGGGCGACCGTCATTCCCGGCCTCTACTCGGCGGGCGAGGCGGCGTGCGTCAGCGTGCACGGCGCGAACCGCGTCGGGGCCAACTCGCTCCTCGATACGATTGTGTTTGGCCGCCGCGCCGCGGAGCACGCGGTGCCATGGCTGCGCAACCAGACCTTCCGCCCGGTGCCCGAGAGTGTGATGGAGCATGACCGCGCGATGATCCAGGGCATCCTCGACCGGCCGAAGAACGACGACCGGGTGGCGAAGATCCGGCTCGACATGGGCGTAGAGATGCTCACGAACGTTGGGCTGTTCCGGACGCCGGAGCG
>JBGQHA010000193.1:0-5625 GCA_041497735.1 Dehalococcoidia bacterium
ATCGAGACCTGCTTGGCGAGTGCCGGGTTTTGATGCTGGCGATGATCGCAGCGTGGCGCTGGGATCGAGACGACCAATTCCCGAACGGGCGCCGAATGGGCACAGAGTTGCTCAGCCAGGTGCGGGCAGCGCTGGATCGCTTCGGATTGGATGCTACTGCGTGATCGCGGTGCAGCAAGTCTCATCGCCGGAGTTCCGAGTCTCGTCCTGCCATGAGCCCATGATCAGATCTTCCACGCCGAACGTCTCGCCGCAGAAGGGCTTCGGGCGCGCTGTTTCCGTGCGAAGGCAGACAGCAAGACGCATCAGATCGGAACTTCTCACGCTTGCTCGACGATCGCCGATAGCGTCTTCGAGAAGAGCGCGGTGTCGATCGAGCATGCGAGACGATTCGAGGACCCAGTGCGTTTGTGGGAAGTGCGCTGGCGCGAGCCTTTACGCGCCCTGCGCCGCTTCGTACTGGCGGCGCACTTCTTCCGCCTTCTCGCCGTCGAGGCGCACGAAGAGCCCTTCGGCTTCGGCCAGCAGGTGCCCCTGCCGCGACCGCAGCTCCGCCGAGACTTCGAGGAAGCGGCCGCGCTCGCGCGTGACCCAGCCCGTCACCTTCACCTGCTGGCGCAGCGGCACCGAGCGCCGGAAGCGCATGTTGAGCTTCGCCGTCATCGCCCAGATGCCGGACGCGTACGCCGCCCAGCCCATCGCTTCGTCGAGCACCGTCGCGACGCCGCCGCCGTGCACGTAGCCGGGGAAGCCCTGGAGGTAGTCCTGCGGCGTGAACTCGGCGACCGCCCTACCCTCTTCGACGCGGAACTTCAGGCCCAGGCCGCGCGGGTTCTCGCTCCCGCAGCCGAAGCACAAGCGCGAAGGGTTGATCTCGTTCGTCACGCCGCGGGCGCCTCCGCCGTGCCGCTGATCAGCACCTCGTCCGCTTGATTGCGCACTTCGACCGCCAAGACGCGCATGCCGTCACGCTGCGCCTGTTCTTGCGCGCTGGCTGTGATCGTATCGTTCGTGCGCGCTGGCGCGCGGAAGCGCACGCGCAGCCGCCCGCGCGTGAGCCACGCCTCGCCGAACGCAGCCGCCATCATCTCCGAGACCGAGGCGAGCGTGAGCATGCCGTGCGCGATCGTGCCGCCGAATGGCGTCGCGCGCGCGAAGTCCTCGTCGACGTGGATCGGGTTATGGTCGCCCGTCGCGTCAGCGTAGCGCTGCACCTGCTCCTGCGAGAGCTGCTTCGTAATCGATGCGACGCTGCTCACGGCGTGCCTCCGGCGACGACCACCGTCGTCCGGCCAGACAGCACCGCGTCGCTAGAGCCGGCAGGCGTCAGCTCGAAGTCGAGGCTGATGATGACGACGCCCGCGCGCTCCGATCGCTGCGCCACACGCCCCGACAGCGTGAGCGTCGCGCCGATCGCCACGCCACCGCGTACGTCGAGATCCTGGCCGGTGTGCAGCGTGCCCGCCGGCAGCTCGAGCAGCTCGAGCAACGCGCCGAGCGCTCGCGCGGCGGCGCAGAGCGGCGGCGCGAGACCGCTCTCGGCGTAGACTGCGTTGCTATCCTCGACGGCGTCCAGGTAGCGCGCGACGTCATCGTTTGTGAGCGTGAACGTTGTTGACGAGAACTCGTGGCCCTTCGGCAGGTCGGAGAGGAGTGCGCGAGCGGAGGCGGGCATCGGGTCTACGCGGGTGCGAGACCTTCCATATGCTTGCGGCCCCACTCGCCCAGCGAGGTGAGGGCCTGTGCCAGCTCCCTGCCGCGAGCCGTCAGCTCGTACTCCACCCAGGGCGGCATGGTGCCGATGATGTTGCGGTTGACGATCTCCAGCTCTTCGAGCCCCTTCAGCCTGTCGCGCAGCGTACGGGAGTTGCAGCCACCGACGACCGTCGCGAGCTCGTTGAAGCGCCGCTTGCCGTTCGTCAGCTCGTAGATGATGTGCGGCACCCACTTCTGTCCCAGCAGCGCCAGGGTGGCGCGGACGGGGCAGTACTCCGCGTCCGCCGTGAAGAGTAGCTTCCTATCGAGCGACATGGCAGCCTAGGGAGAGCATACTCCCGCCCGAAGGCCGGTGACAAGCCGATGCGCTTCCGCTCACCCGATCGCCGCCAGCGCCTCGTTATGGTCGCGTCCGGTCGCGACGTTGTTGTGGACCACGTAGGTGATGATGCCGTCCTTGCCGATGACGACCGTGAGCCGCTCCGCGATGCCGATCTGCTCGTTCCAGGCCCCGTAGAGCTGCGCCACGGTGCCTTTCATGTCGGCCAGGAGCGAGTTCTTTAGCCCGCGCGCCTCGATGAACGCCTTGTGCGTCCAGGTGCTGTCGCGGCTGATGCCGAACACCTTCGCGCCCTTGCCTTCGAAGCCCGCGAAGTCGTCGCGGTACTCGCAGAGCTCCTTCGTGCAGAGCGGCGAGAAATCGAGCGGATAGAACACCAGCACCACGGGGCTCCCGCGCAGCGACGAGAGCTTCACTTCCTGGTTGTTCTCGTCTCGCAGCGTGAAGTCCGGCGCTTCCTGCCCAACAGCAACATTAGCCATACGTCTTGCCTCCTCGCGCCACAAGCCAGCGACGCGTGAAAACTCCTAATCCCGTCCCGAACACAACGAGCCCTGCAAGGACCCACAACTCACCATACAGGAAAGTAAGTGCAAAGAGCAGGCCGAAGACAATCAGCAGGGCTCCGCCCCATAAGAGGACCGCATCGTGACCATACCGCCAGAACACGAGCCCTCCGACGACGAAGCCCGTCACCGAAGCGCCGCCGATGACTAACGCGAGCTCAGCTGAGCCGGCCGTTAGGGTTAGGACAACGATAAGTGCCAGTCCGAGAACACCGATGATGATCGAGGGAATGTCCGGAATCTTGGCCGCCATTGCAGATCCAGGGGTTACGCTACTGCTTCCACGCGCTCCATCAGATAGGCGTGCATCGCCACCGCCGCCCGGCGCGCGTCAGCGATCGCCGTCACGACGAGGTCGGCGCCGTTCACGCAGTCGCCCCCGGCGAAGACGCCTGGCCGGCTCGTCTCAAACGCCGGCGGCGCGGCCACGACGAGGTCGCGGTTGTGCTCCACGCACGCCTGCTCCGCCAGCTCCTCGTCGGAGCGATAGCCAATCGCGATCACGACGGTGTCCGCCTCGACGGCGAACTCCTCGCCCGTGGCGACGGGCCGGCGCCGGCCCGACTCGTCCGGCTCGCCCAGCGCCATCCGTCCGAAGTGCACGCGCGCGATGCGTCCATCCGCGCCCGCCTCGAAGCGCAGCGGCGCAGCGAGGTACTCGAAGCGCACGCCCTCTTCTCGCGCGTGGACGCGCTCCTCGGCGCGGCCCAGCTGCTCGGCCTCTGTGCGCCGGTAGCAGCACGTCACTTCTTTCGCGCCCAGGCGCATCGCAGTGCGCACGCAGTCCATCGACGTGTCGCCCCCGCCGATCACGAGCACCTTCTCGCCCGCCGCGAGGGGCTCCCTCATCGATGCCGGCAGCTCTTCCTGCCGCAGGTTGCCGCGCACGAGAAAGTCCGTCGCGAGGATCACGCCCGGCAGATCGGCGCCCGGCGCATCGAGCTGGTTGCCCAAGCTCGCGCCGTGGCCGAGGAAGACAGCGTGGTAGCCGCGCTCGAAGAACTGATCGACCGTGACGTCCTTGCCGACGTGCGTGTTCTGCACGAACTCGACGCCGAGCTTGCGCAGGTACCCAATCTTGGTATCGAGGACTTCCTTCTCCATCTTGAAATTCGGGATGCCGTAGAGCAGCACGCCGCCGGGCTCCGGCCACGCGTCGAACAGCGTGACGCCGTGGCCCTTCTTCGCCAGCTCCTCTGCGACGGCGAGGCCAGCCGGCCCGGCGCCGACGACGGCTGCGCGCCTGCCCGTCGGCTCCGGCAGCGAAGGCACGTCGTAGCCGCCGCCAAGGCGGTACTTGTCGGCGACGAAGGCTTCGAGCCGGCCGATGGCGACGGGCAGGTTCTTCTTGCCGACGACGCAGTCGCCTTCGCAGAGACGCTCCTGCGGGCAGAGGCGGCCGCACATCTCGGGCAGGTTACTCGTCCGATGGAAGACCTCGGCGGCGCCCAGCGCGTCGCCCTGTTCCAGCTTCCAGAACGCCCCCGGGATGTCGTTGTGCACCGGACAGGCGTCCATGCAGGGCGCGGCGGGGCACTGGATACAGCGCATCGCCTCCATCTTCGCCGTCTCGATATCGACGGGAAGGTAGACCTCGTTCCAGTTGTGGATGCGGGCCTTGGGGTCCTGCTTGGGGAATTGCTGAGGAGGGATCTGCAGGCGCGCCTTGCGGTCGACCTTGAGCTCCGATCGGTCAGTCAAGAGCGCGATGTCCTTCCGCCGGGTCTCGGGAGTCATGGAGAGTTATCGACCCGCCGCTCAAGCTTATCGAGGGCTACTCGAACGGGCAAACGCGCCGCCGCCCATTACGTCATTCCGAGCGCAGCGACCTGTCCGCCTCAGGAGGAGGAATCTCACCGCCCTTACCGCCGAGCGCCTCGCCAACGTGGTGAACCGGCCTTCATTGTGCGGTGAGATTCTTCGCCGGCGCCCGCCTATCGGCGGGCTTGCCGCTCAGAATGACAGAGAACGCCGCCCGGTCGCGCGCGAAGCGGCGTCGTTTATACTGCTCCGATGCGACTGCTCCTGATCCGCCACGGCGAATCCGTCGCGAACGCGGAGGGACGGCTCCAGGGCCACCTCGATGTGCTGCTCAGCGACCGCGGCCGGCGCCAGGCCGAACGCCTGGCCGAGAAGCTGGCGCCGCTCGGCGTCGAGGCGCTCTACACGAGCCCCCTGCGGCGCGCCGCCGAGACGGCAGAGATCATCGGCGCAGGGCTCGGCCTGCCCGTCGAGGAGCGCACGCCGCTGATGGAGCGCAACGTCGGCGTGCTGGAGAACCTCACCCGCGACGAGATCATCGCCAAGTTCCCCCACTACATGCCCGCCCGCACCGCACTGCGCACGATCCAGATCGAGGGCTTCGAGCAGGACGAAGCGTTCGCGTCGCGCGTCAAAGAGACCCTGGCCGGCATCGTCGAGGCGCATCGCGGGCAGACGGTGGCCGTCGTCACGCACGGCGGCATCATCTTCTCGTTCTGCCGGCAGTCGCTCCAGATGCCGACCGTGCGCCCTGGCCCGTTCGCGATCGACAACGCCTCTCTCACCACGTTCGAGGTCGCCGACGGAGATGGCGCGGCCCCCGGCCGCACGCGCATCCAGCTCCTCACCCTGAACGACGTCTGTCACCTCCACGACGCATGATCGACCTCGCGCGCATCGACACGATCTTTCTGGACGACGGCGGGGTCATGAACGACAACACGCTGCGTGGCCCCGAGTGGCAGCGCCTCGTTGGCGAATTCCTCGCGCCGCGGCTGGGCGGCGCGCCGGAAGCGTGGGGCGAAGCGAACCGCATCGTGTTTGGCGAGATATGGCGGGAGTTCGAAGAGTTCCTCTTACCCACAGTTGAGGCCGACAGCGACACCTACACAGACTTCTTCGTCGAGCAGCGCGTCCGCTGGCTCTGCGACATGTGCGCCCGCGTAGGCGTGCCGGCGCCGCGTGATTGCTTGCTGGTCGCCGTCGAGACGGAGCAGTACGTGCTTCCGCGCGTTCGCTCCG
>JBGQHA010000194.1:0-5593 GCA_041497735.1 Dehalococcoidia bacterium
ACCGGCGACTTGGTCGGACCGGCGAACGCGGACAGCTACCGCCTCCCGTAGCACGGCCAAGGGAGTAGGCAAAGCGGCCTACTACACGATGTCTGCATAGGTGGCACTCGGAGGAAGCTGCCGGCGGCGGCTTCTCACAGGACGAGCTGCCGCAAGACGCGGCAAGTGCGGTCAGCAGCAGCGCCGTCGAGGTGAGGGAGTCGCTTCGCAGTCCCAATGGACCCATTACGCGCAACACGGGCAGGTACCTGCTCCTGACACCAAGAGCAGGCCGGCATCTCGAATTGCGCTGATGCCGGCTTCGGGCGACGATACGTGCACCGACGCGCTACCCGGCAGCGTTGTGCGAGCGCCGGCGCGTGTTGCGCTCCCGCCCGGAACGCGACTGCCCGCACCACGGTACCCGGTGATGATCTCGAAGGAGTGCTGTTCCACGTCGGTCTCTATTCCAACGGCACCTTCGCCGCTGACACGCCAGCGGTCATACGTCTGGCCGTCCCGACGCACAACGACATCAGACGTAGAAGGGAGTTGCTCGACACGAAACTGCGTTGACTGACCGCGATGCGATGTGGTGGCGGCGTACGTCGAGACTCGCAACAACGCATTGTCTAAGTCGTTGTAGGCCGCCGAGATGCCGAGCTTCGGGTAGTCAACGCCAACGATGGTCGGCTCGGAGAACTTGCTCAGGTTAGGTTCGTTGAACACGCGCCACCATGAACCCTCCGAGACCAGCTCTCCCAGTAAGAGGAAGGCGCTCATCTGGCCGCGCGGATAGTCTTCGCCAAGCCCGAACCAGTAGCCGAATTCGCCTTCGCCGAAGAATCGCGGCTCGCACCACTCTTCTACCGCCTGGCGGAGGTGCGCGGCCGTGACGTCATCGCCCAGCTCCTGAGCGAGCACAAGTCCCATCGTGAGAAATCGCAGGTCTGGTGGCCGCTGCAGCGGTATCGCCGGATTGTTCCAGCCAAGGATTGTGATGACGGTCTGGTAGACGATCTCGGCGAGCTTCCGGTCCTGCGGGATGATGTACCAGCACGGCGCAAGACCCATGAGCGGATTGGGGCTCTGCAGGTGATCGATCTCCGGATCGTAGTAGAGCGCCATCCACTCCATCCGACCGTCCGGCGTAACCGCCATGTACTTCTTCTTCAGGACCTCCTCGAACCAGCGCTCAACAACCCAGTAATGCGACGACGCGTTCACGCGATCGGTGAGCTGTAGACCTAAGCCGGCGGCGGAAAGGCAGAACGGCCAGATCTTCGTGTTCTCGCAGTGCGGCCCCTCCGGCCGTCTCTCCCACTGCGTCGACAGAAAGTCAGCGATGCGCGGGTGCGTCCACTCGAACGTCCGATCTTCCAGCCCGGCGACAGGGAAGGGAACGTCCCATTTCTTATCTCCCGACACGTAGCGATATATCGCGAGCATCAGGTTCAGGAACCCTCGGAAGAACAGGTTCCCATCCGAGCCGATCGGGTCCGCTTGCAGGCCCCAAGGCGCGACGCCGTTGGCGGTCCATCCGGGAGCGTCGTACTTGCCCCAAAGGTGTTCGGGGACCAGGAAGCCTTTCCACTCCTCCGGATAGTCGCGGCGCTTGGGATCGTGACCGAGGTACGTAAGCCAGTCGACGGCCGCCCAGAAGGTCGTGTGGCGCGCGATCAGCTGGTCGAGTATCTGCGCGTACACCTCACGCCAGGCCGGCGTGGCGTCCGACATCAAGGCGAGAGGATAGCTCGACTCGGACAGGTCGAAGCGCGGGAAGTTGAGCATGGGCGCTGTGCTGTATCGATCCCACCATGGACGTGGCTCGCCATTGCGACTCCAGTCGTCGGGTGTAGTGGCCTTCCGCCACATGTGGCGCAGCCAGCCTCGTGCGCGCTCGTTTAGTTCCGGATGCGTGGCCATGCTTACTCCGTCCGATCAGCTCAAACTGTAGCAAACGAGACCGCGACCTCGGCCCGACACGCGAGGTGACACTACGTGGGGATAGTGGAACACGTTACGCTGCCGCTCCGCGGCGTATCTCCCTGAGAACTGAGACAAGGTCGTCAACTTGCGCTCGCGTGAACACACCTTCGGGGCCTTGAGGGCTGACGTCCGTGAACGGCGACTCGTAGAGCAGGCGTGCGTCCATGATCCCATGCTCGGTGAGGTAATCGATAGCCAGGTTGATGAACTCGATTTGGTTCGCTGACGGCGTCTTGCCAGACAGGAACTCGCCGAAGGCCTGCTTCGCCGCCTCGCGGTCCATACCGACGAGAGAGCGGATGAAGAGCCCGAGTCCGCGGCTTTCCTCTTTGGCGCGCTCCATGTCCTCAGATGTACCGACACCGGCGTCGAGCATGATCCGCTCGAGCTCGTCCAGATCGCTAGACGTAAGAGGCTGATTCCACCTGAGCTTGTGAATGACCATGTGATCCTCGTGCTCGACTAAGAACTGTCGCGCCTTTGCGCGGAACCGCTCAAAGTCGGCACCGGCGCCGAAGCCCGGCAGTTCAACGGTTAGTTCGCTCCCAAGTTCGTCCTCAAAGTCGGAATAGACAATCTGTCGCTTCGTCTTTTCGATTAGTTTCACCAGCGCGCGCAAACGCTTGCGCGCGATTTCGAGCATCGGCGTTGTCACGTCCTGCCAGTACTCGTCCGTCTGGATCTCCTGAATCAGCGCCATCTGCTCGTTCACCATCGGGATGCTCGACTTCTCCTCCAGCAGGCTCGCGATAGAGCGCACTTGGTCGCGCAGCCGCTCGAAGCCCGGCTCGGCGCGCAGCACGGTTAGCTGTAGCCGCAGCATCAGCAGATCGAACCGCTTCGCTTCGACATCGTCGTCCACGCGCTCGGTCGGCAGGCCGGAGACGTCTCTCGCCAGTTCAATGACATCTTCGTCCGTTAGCGCATCCCACACTTCGGGCTTCACGTATTTCTCTATCAGGCGGCGCCGGGGCCGAACGATGAAGTTCTGCACGTTCATCGCGGCGACTTGGCCACGGAGCAGCTCAGCCATCTCGTGGCGGACTTCCTCTTCGGTGACAGCATCGCCGTAGGCCGCTTTCGCCTCGGCCGCCCGTCTGATCAGGCTGCCGCCTTGTTTGCGGTCTACCGCAACGATTATTTCCAGGCGAGCCTTGAACAGCCGCTTTCCGAGCGATTCACCAAGTGCTCCCTCCGTCGTCGCTACGTCTTGGCTGAAGAACTCCAAGTTCTGGCAGTAGTCAAAGATGTAAAAGCATTTCTTGTCCTTGCCTGGCCCAAACAGGTCCGCCCGCAGACGCGTGCCTCGACCAACCATCTGCCAGAACTTCGTCTTTGATCGCACAAGCTTGAAGAAGACAAGGTTCACAACCTCAGGTATGTCGATGCCCGTGTCGAGCATGTCCACGGAGATCGCGATATGCGGGGCCTTGTCCGGGTTCGAGAAGTTGTCAATGAGACTCTGAGCGTACTCAACCTTGAAGTCGATCACGCGAGCGAACTCGCCCTTGTAGTGCGGGTAGTTGGCATTGAACCGCGCGGCTATGAACTCGGCGTGTTCGTGGTTCTTCGCGAAGATGATCGTCTTGCCGAGGCGATCGCCCCCCGCCACGGTCATGCCGCGCGTCATCAAGTGCTCGAGCACTTTGTCAACAGTGTCTTGGTTGAAGAGCCATTTGTTGACGGCGGCGGCGTCGACGCGATCGGGAACTTCGCCATCCTCCGACCATTCCAGCGTGTCCCACTGGTCCTTCTCGTCTTCCGAGAGGTCCTCGTAGCGGATGCCCTCCCTCTGAAACTTGACCGGTACAGATACCGACACGGGCGGCACCAGAAACCCGTCCTTGACCGCGTCTTCCAGCCCGTAGACATCGGTTGGAACTCCCGTCTCAAGGTCAAACAGGTTGTACGTGTTTCGATCGATTTCGTCCTTCGGCGTTGCCGTCAGCCCAACCAGCAGCGAATCGAAGTAATCGAAGATCGCGCCGTACTTTTGGTAGACCGAGCGGTGCGCTTCATCGATGATCACGACATCGAAATGGCCGGCGCCGAACTTCCGCTGGCCGTCTCGCGTCTCATCGATCAGCCCCATCATCGTCGGGTACGTCGACACGTACACCCGGCCTTCGCCGTCCCGTTCGGTCACCAGGTTCACCGGAGATGACGCGGGCAGGTGCTGCTTAAATGCATTGACGGTTTGCCTGACCAGCGCCACGCGGTCGGCCAAGAATAGGACGCGCTTCACCCAATTGCAGCGCATGAGTAGGTCGCACAGCGCGATGACCGTGCGCGTCTTGCCCGCGCCCGTCGCCATCACCAGTAACGTCTTGCGCTCGTGGTCCTTCTCGAACGCTTCGCCGATCCGCCGGATCGCGCGCGTCTGGTAGTAACGCTCGACGATCTTCGGGTCGATCTCGGCGCTTGCCAGCGCCGTGCGGCTCGTGCGCCGCTGGATCAGCAGCTCCAACTCCGCCTTCTTGAAGAAGCCCTGTATAGGCCGCGGCGGGTAGTTCGCGTCGTCCCAGATCCAATGGTCGTAGCCGTTCGAGTAGCAAATGACTGGCCGCCGGCCGAACTGTTGCTCCAGACAGTCCGCATACAGCTTCGCTTGCTGCTGGCCGGCGCGGGCGTCGCGCTTGGTGCGCTTCGCCTCCACCAGCCCCAGCGGCAGGCCATCGTCGCCCCACAGCACGTAATCGACGAAGCCCTGGCTTTTCTCGTTCGGCATGCCGCTCACTTCGTACTCACGGTCCTGCGGCTTATCTAGCGGCCAGCCGGCCTCCTTGAGCAGCAAGTCAATGAAGTAGTCACGCGTCTCGGCCTCCGAGTAGTCGTGGGTGTCGGGCCGGGCGGCGTTCGCGGCCTTCGCTTTCGCCACCTCTTTGCGTAGCTGCGTTACCTCTTCGTCGAGCGCTGCCTTGTCCGACAAGAGCTCCGACAGCCGGACGTCCTGTTCGGCAAGCTGCGCGGCGAGCGCCTGCAGTTGCGCGAGCGTCTGCGCTGGAACGGGCGACGTCGTAGGCAGCAGGCTCGCGTCGAACGTCAGCGTGTCAGCAGGCTTCGCGCCGCGCGCATACGTGCGCGCCAGCCAGAAGCTCACGTGGAACAGCTCGCGTACCGCCGTCAGCGCATCGCTCTCCCGAATCGCCTTCGAGCTGTGCACGGCCAGGTTGCCCAGGTCCTTGATCAGCCGTCCTTTGGTGAAGACCGCAGGCCCGGCCAGCTGCCGGAGCTTCGGCTCGTGGATGAGCGCGCTCAGGTGGTCCTGATACGGCAGCTTGAGCGTGACGTCGCTCCGGTACACCCACCTCACGGCGAGCTCGAGCGCGCGGCGGCTGTAGAAGCACGCGGCTCGCGGATCGGCGTGTGCTAGCCTCTCGGCCTTCGTCGCCGCGTCGTGCAGCTCCGGCCACTCTACTTCCAGGAAGGAGAAGTTGCTCACTCTGCATCCTCCGCAGGATCGTCGGTGAACAGGCGCACGTAAGGTTCGTATCGAAAGCGACGGTTGCGAGTGTGCCCGGTCATCTCAACAAGGATGCCCAGTTCTGCAAGCCGCGACACTAACGTGTTCGCCGCTGTGAATGTCGTGCCGGTCATCTCCTTGACTTCGCCTACCGAAACGATC
>JBGQHA010000195.1:0-5580 GCA_041497735.1 Dehalococcoidia bacterium
GCGCCACATCTTGATGCGGCGGAAGCGCTCGTAGTAGCGGCCGTCTTCGTCCTTCCAGCGCTCGCGAACGAAGTTGAGGAACTCCGCGCCCTCGCCGAACTGGCTCGCGTGGCGCAGGAGCGCCTGGATCTTCGTCTCGACCGCGTCCGTGATGTCGACGGGGTAGTTGGGGTCGTCGTTGCCCCAGATGAAGACCTCCTTCACGTTGTGCGTTTCGAGGCCTTCGTCGAGGTGCTCGGGAAAGTTGAGCCGGTCGCGGGCGGTCGGATAGACGGCGTCGATGGTGGCGAGGCCCGTCGCGCGATGATCGCTGTGGTTGACGAACGCGTTGCGATGAAAGACCTGGCTTGGCTCGTGCGTGAAGACGGCGTAGGGCTTGAGCTGACGGATGACGCGCACGATGTCGCCGAGGAGCCTGCGGGTGTACGTGAGCTCGCCGTCGACGTTGCCCTCAAGGAAGAAGACATCCTTGACGCCGAGGACCTCGGCGGCGTTGCGCTGCTCCTGCTGGCGCAACGGCACGAGGCGGTCGGACGTGAGCGACGCGTCGCTGGTGCCCTTCGAGCCGTCAGTGACGACGCAGTAGTAGAAGTCCCAGCCGGCCTTCGTCCAGAGATGCGCCGTGCCTGCGCAGCCGAAGTCGGTGTCGTCCGGGTGCGCGCCGATGGCGAGCGCGATCTTCGGCTGGTCCTTGGTGTCGGGCGGGCCGGCGGGCTTGTCGGAGTCGTACGTGTGCTCAAGGTCTGCTGACGTCACGGGGCACCTCGATATGAGATTTGCGCCGGAAGTGTAGCACGGAGCGTGCTAACTGTCCTCGCGCCAGCGCAGCTCGTAGAGGCGCACCGGGTCCTCGAACCCGCGCAGCACGGTCTCGCCGCGGTCTGCGAAGAGAAAGTCCTTGCCCGCCGCGAGCTGCCGGACGACGTCGGCGACGAGGATCTCGCCCCCGGCTGCGTGGTCGCAGACGCGCCGCGCGAGCTGGACCGCCGTGCCGAACAGGTCCGAGCCTTCAGCCACGGGCTCGCCGGCGTTCACACCGATGTGCACGGAGAGCGTGCCATCGCGCTGGGCGTCGGCTGGCAGGTCGCGGTTCTGCGCCGCGATCGATCGTTCGATCGCGGCTGCGCAGTGCAGCGCGGCGGATGCGGACGTGAAAGAGGCCATGATCCCGTCGCCGGTGTGCTTGATCTCCGTGCCGCCCTGCGCGCGCAGCGCCTCGCGCACGATCTGGTTGTGCGCGTGCACCAGCGCCTGCGCCTTCGCATCGCCGAGGCGCTGGGTCAGGCTCGTGGAGTCGGTGATGTCGGTGAACATGATCGTGCGGAACTCGGCCGGGCCCGCGCCCTGCGTCTGTCCAGTGTCCGGCGTCTTGATCTCGCCTACGACGAAGTCAATGATGAGCGGAGCCACGTCGTGCCGGTACCCCTTGTCATCGATGAGCAGGAAGCCGGCGTCCGGGATGGCCGCGGCGATCCGCTGCGCGACCGTCGCGGGGATGAAGGCGTTGTCCTTGCTGTGGAGCACGAGCGTAGGCGCGGTAATGCGCCCCAGGAGCGGGGAGACGTCGTCCCATGTCAGCTCGTCTGCCATAAATTGACGGAACGCCTCCGGCTCGATAGCGGCGCGCATGTGCTCGGCGATCGCCGCGGCGTGTTGCGGGTCATCAATGCCCATGAGCACGTGCGCGAGCGTGTCCGTGTAGAGGACCCAGTCCTGTTCGAGCAGCGCCGTGTGGGCCTGTCCTGCCGCCGAGGTCAGGAAGTCTGCTGCCGACGTGTAGCCGTCGAGGATGACGAGCTTGCTGAGACGATCAGGGTTACGCGCGGCGAACGTGATGGCGACGGGGACGGCGTCCATGAACGCGGCCAGCGCGAACGAACCTAGCCCCGTGCGCAGCACCACCGCCTCCAGATCGCGCACCATCGCCTCGATCGAGAAGTCGAGAGCGCTGCGGTCGGAGAGTCCCGTGCCGCGCGGATCGTAGCTGATGAGGCGGAGCCCGCCGGCCAGAGGAAGATAGAGGCCCGCGAACGTTTTCCAGTTCAGTTGGCAGTGCATCGTGCTTGGAGGGCCTGCCAGCACCAGCGGCTGGCCTTCGCCTGAAAAGCAGTAGGCGATGCTCACGCCGTCGCTGGTCTGGGCATACCGGATCTGCGGTTCCACAGCGCCATCGTAACACGCTTGCAGGGTAGGTAGGGGTTGGGCGATCTAGACCGCTGCGCCTAGCAGCTCGCGCGCCTTCGCCAGCGCGGCATCGAGGCGTGAGGCGTCCTTACCGCCCGCCGTCGCGACGTCGGGCCGGCCGCCGCCGCCGCCGCCTAATGCCTTCCCGATCTGCTGCGCGAGCTTGCCGGCGTGCATGCCCTTCTCGACGAGGTCGCTCGTCAGCATGACGACGACGTTCAGGTTCTCGTCCGCCGCTGAGCCAAGCACGATCGCTGCCGACTTCGCTTTCGAGCGCAGCGCGTCGCCGAACTGGCGCAGCGTGTTCGCATCGACGCCGTCGAGCCAATCGACGATGACGTAGCTGCCGTTGCGCAGCTCCGCGCGGGCGAGGACCTCGCTCGGGTCGGGTAGGGCGGCCGCCGCAGCCTTCGGGGCTTCGCGGGCGCGCTCCTGCAGCGCGCGCAGCCGCTCGGGCAGCTCCTGCGGCGGGACGTTGTATGTGTGGCTCAGCTCGTCGACGACGCGGCGGCGGGCATCGGCGTACTCGAACGCGCCGAAGCCGGTGACGGCCTCGACGCGGCGCACGCCCGCGCCCACGCTCCGCTGTTCCACGATAAAGAACGCGCCGATCTCGCCCGTGTCGTGACAGTGGGTACCGCCGCAGAGCTCGCGGCTGAACACTTGTCCTGAGCCAGGTCGAAGGGCGTCACCGTTCGCCACGCTCACGACGCGCGCCTCCTCGCCGTACTTCTCGTCGAACATCGCGTCCGCGCCGGAGCCGAGCGCTTCCTGCGTGGGCATGACGTCGGTGCGCACGTGCCGGTCGAGGACGATCTGCTCGCGGACAATGCGTTCGACCTCGCGCAGCTCGTCGTCGGTGAGGGGCTTGCCGTGGACGAAGTCGAAGCGCAGGTGGTCCGGCGCGACGAGCGAGCCCGCCTGCTTCGCCTGCGGGCCGAGCACGACGCGCAGCGCCTTGTGCAGCAGGTGCGTCGCGGTATGGTTGCGCATCGTCGCGCGGCGCGTGCTCTCGTCCACCTCGGCTCGCACGCTTTCGCCCTCGGCGATCGTGCCGCGCGCGACGCGTCCGCTGTGGACGAAGACGCCCCCCAGCCGGCGCACGGATGCAACCTCGATTTCGCCGTTCGCGCCGACGATACGGCCGCTATCGCCGACTTGGCCGCCGCCCTCCGCGTAGAACGGCGAGACATCGAGGACCGCCTCGACGCCGTCATCCGCCGCGCTGACGAGCAGCACGCTCGCCTCGGCGGCCATCGTCTCGTAGCCGAGGAAGCGTGTCGCAGGCAGATCGCGCGTGGCGGCGAGCAGCGCCTCGTCTCGCTCTTTGCCTTCGCCGTGCGCCTCGCGGCCGCGCTCGCGCTGCTCCTCCAGCGCCTGCTCGAAGCCGGCTTCGTCGAGTGACCACCCATTTGCTTCAAGCACTTTGCGCGTTAGGTCGATTGGGAATCCGTACGTGTCATAGAGTCTAAACGCCTCTTCACCGGGCAAGACCTTGGGGGCGGCTTGCGTGACAGTGGGCGCAAAGATTTGAGGACGGTTAACCAGTGTTTCTGGTCGAATGATGATGTTTAGCCGCTCGACACCGGCGTCCAGCGTATCGAGGAAGCGCTCTTCTTCGTCCGCGACCATATCGGTGATCTGCTGCGCGCGCTCGCGCAGCTCGGGGTACGCCTCGCCCATGATCTCGACGACGACGGCGCAGATCTGCGGCAGGAACGGCTTATCGAGGCCGAGGAGCCGCGCCTGATACGAGGCGCGCCGAAGGATTCGACGCAGCACGTAGCCGCGCCCTTCGTTCGATGGTACGAGTCCGTCGGCGATTAGGAACGTGACGGCGCGCGCGTGGTCGGCGACGGCGCGATACGCCGGCCGGCGTTCGTCCGTGATCTCGCTGTCGCCCGTGAGCGCGCGCAGGCGTTCGATGAGCGGGACAAAGAGATCGGTCTCGTAGCTGGACGCGGCGCCCTGCAGGACGGCGCACAAGCGCTCGAAGCCCATGCCCGTATCGACTCCGGGCTGCGCGAGCGGCGTCAGCGTCCCGTCCGGCGCGCGGTCGTACGTCATGAAGACGTTGTTCCAGAGCTCCCACCAGCGGTCGCAGTCGTGCGTGAGCGGGCAGTTGCTGCCGTCGACGAGGCAGGCGCCGGTGCGGTCGTAGATGATCTCGGAATTCGGGCCGCAGGGGCCGGTGTCGCCCATCGCCCAGAAGTTGTCTTCCGGCCCGAGGCGCACCACGCTCGATACGGGCCGGCCAGTTAGGCGCGACCAGATTTGCGCCGACTCGTCGTCCTCTTCGAACACCGTTGGGTGCAGTTTCTCGGAAGGCAGCCCGAGCGTCTTGGTCAGGAACTCCCACGAGTAGGCGAGCGCGTCTTCTTTGAAGTAGTCGCCGAACGAGAAGTTGCCCAGCATCTCGAAGAAGGTGTGGTGATGCGAGGACGGCCCCACCTCATCGAGGTCGTTGTGCTTGCCGCTCACGCGCAGGCACTTCTGCACAGAGGCCGCGCGCGTGTAGGAGCGCTTCTCCTTGCCGAGAAAGACATCCTTGAACGGCACCATGCCCGCGTTGACGAACAGCAGCGTCGGATCGCCGGCGGGGATGAGCGGGACGCTTGGGACGATCGTGTGCCCGCGCTGCTCGAAGTAGGAGAGGAACGTCTTGCGAACATCGGCGCTCTTCATGTCGCTGGGATTATATCGGCTGCGAACGTACGAACGAACGGCCGGCGTCAGACGATGGGCGCGTGGGGGAGCGTCGGGTCGAGCGCGGTGGAGAGCGGCTCTTCCTCCGCAGGAGCGGCGGCGAGCGCGCGCAAGGGCGAGGCCAGGAGCCAGAGCGCGGCGGCGAGCATGGAGCCGGCGCCGAGATACAGAGACAGCCGCAGGCCGACGGTCTGGCCGATGACGCCGCCGGCGAGAATGCCGGCGAGCGTGAACCCGAGATCGAGCATGCGGTTGAAGGCGTTCACGCGTCCCAGCATGCGCTCGGGCGCGATGGCCTGCCGCAAGCTCGTCGCGTTGATGTCGAACATCATGAACATGCCGTCGCCGCTGATCTGCTGGGCGATGAGCAGCCCGGCGGCGACCACCGTGGCGCCGCGCGCGATCGGGACGAAGAGCATCGAAATGCCCATCATCGCCAGGCCGGCGATCATGGTGGGCCCGGAGCCGCAGCGTCGCGCGGCGCCACCGGCGAGCATCGCGCCGAACAGGGAGCTGATGCCGCCGAGACCGAAGATGACGCCGAGCAGGCCGGGGTGGAAGCCGAGGCCTCGCGTGACGAAGACCATGTACGTCGCGAAGAACATGCCCAGGCCGAACGCGTACGGTGGAGTCGCGATGGCGAGCGACCGCAGCAGCGGGTCGCGGGCCACGGCGCGCATTCCCTCGGCC
>JBGQHA010000196.1:0-5560 GCA_041497735.1 Dehalococcoidia bacterium
CACACGGACGGGTGCCTCGGCGGATTCCTTCTGCCCTGGGCGGAAAGGCTGGGCTACGATGTGCCACCTTTCGATTTCCGCCTCCCCGGCGTCACGTCGATTTCAGCCGATACGCACAAGTACGGCTACGCGGCCAAGGGTACCTCCGTGATCCTGTACCGTGGCCACGAGCTCCGGCACTATCAGTACTTCACGACGACGGAGTGGCCGGGTGGGCTGTATTGCTCCCCGACGTTCGCCGGTAGCCGGCCCGGCGCGCTGAGCGCCGCCTGCTGGGCGGCCATGGTCTCCATCGGTGAGGAAGGCTATCTAGAGAGTGCGCAACACATCCTGGAAACGGCAACGAAGATGAAGCACGGGGTCATGAAGATCCCAGAGCTTGAGCTGTTCGGCGACTCGCTCTTCGTCATCGCCTTCGGGTCGAAGGATCTGAATATCTACAAGGTGCTAGACGCGATGACCGGGAGGGGCTGGAGCCTGAACGGACTCCACAAACCCGCGTGCGCGCACCTGTGCGTTACACTGCTCCATACTGCGCCCGGCATCGCGGACCGGTTCATCGATGATCTGACGGCAGCCGTCGCATTCGTCAAGGACATGCCGGACTGGCAGGGTGAGATGGCGCCCGTCTACGGAATGGCGAACACCGTGCCGAACAGGGGTGTCGTGGCCGATGCCATGAAGGAGTACATGGACGGCTGGTACCGGACCGCTTACCACCAGTCAGTTGGTCCGCCCAAACGCGATTGAAGGCCGAGCACGGCAGAGCATCGGAGAAGGATGGGAATGGAACAAGATATCCTCTCGGCTGGCTATGACGCGGTGCATCGCGGCGTGACCAAGAGCCCTACGCTGCGCCGGCTGTGGCATGAGCTTGCGGAAGGCCCCGATTTTCCCGAGGAGTTCGGCCACATCAGCTTTACAACACTTCCGGAACTGCAGCGCGTGGCCGCCGAACTCCGTCTTCGCCCCGGCGATACACTCGTCGACCTCGGCTGCGGCATGGCCGGCCCGGCCAGAACCAATGACAGCCGCCTACTCCGCTGTTCTTAATGCCAAGGAATCCCTAACCCAAGAAATGGGCGAAGCAGCCGTGGGGGCGCTGTTCCTAGAGATTGTCGATGACACTGGAGCGCAGAAGCCATACCGACGCCGGGTCCTGGTCGCGGCGACGAAGCCGGTACCCGAGGTCCTCGCTCACAGATAAGCCACCACAAAAGGATCAAAGGGCAGGCCCGCCTGTCCGGTGGCCGCTGGGGTTGCTTCCGCCCCCTGGGATTGCCTGCCCGTTTCGGAGGGTCGAGGCCTAGTCTCGAGGCGCGGCCACGTTCGTCTGCGGTTGTCCTGCCCTTTTTCGCTTGTATACTACGCCCCCGCCCGGTGCTCTTACTAGAGCCAAACGGCCCCAAAATGGCGTCACAGCTCCTCGACGACCGAGCAATCTGGACCCGAGCCCTGTCTGCCTTGCGAGGCAGACGGCCCGGGGGAGGGCGCCTCTCGGCAGTTCTGATTGCTCCTACGTCTGCCTAGATGGAGAGGTCAGGTCGTGTCGGTTCCAGAGCAGGCAACGGCCCGATTAGTCGCGGGTCGAGTCGCTGTGCTACACCCCTCTTTCGCGCAGCCACTCGCCCGCGCGTTTGCCGATCATGACGGACGTGACGTAAATGTTCGCTCGGGGGCAGCGGGGCATGACCGACACGTCCGCCACGCATCGTCCCCATAGGCGATCTGCAGGCGCGCGCGCGGGTCAACCCTCCCGTTCCTCCATCGCCAGCCACCCGCGGCTGGGCCCTTCTGCTGCACGCCGCCCGACGTTTCGCCGAAGGACTCGTACGCTTTCGTGTGCTTAGGCAGGGCGAATGATGGTGGCATGTGCTGCAGATAAGCGTTGGTGAAGAAGACGTACGCCCGAACGAAAAGAATTCGATGGGCTTTGGCCTGATCGTCCATGATCGCCACCAGCGACGGCCCGCTAACAGTCCGACAGTCTGCAGGTCAATGGTCGCCGCGTACGCGAGCGGAGCCGTAGATTCCGGGACAGGTTGGCAAGAGGTTACCAACTGCGCGGACCCTGAACAGAGACCGCCCTGTAAGTCGTCAAGAGTAGATGCGATTTGTGGCGCGCTCCGAGGGATTCGAACCCCCGACCCTCGGTTCCGAAGACATGATCTCTTCATCCCGAATGGTCACAGCACCCCCCGTTTAGTCCCGTTTCCTACCTGCGGGCGAGCGCCAGATCGGGCTGTGTCTTCGTTTGGCCCCAAGCAGTCACAACGAGCACATGGTCAATTGATGGTCAAGAACGCCGGCTGGTTCTGGAACTGGGTTCATCTGGCCGCGTGCGCGCGCGGTTGCGCGTGAAATCGATTCGTCGAGGAGGCAAACGTCATGATTGAGTCACGAACGTCCGACAGTGCCGTCATCGACCGCGAGCCGAGGTGCCGACGTTGCGGGAAGCTGCTCGCCGAAGAGCTTTCGAGACCCTGGCGGATTCGCTGCGGGCGCTGCAAAGCAAGGAACGCGAGCCCGCCGGCTGGCGCTATCGGCACATAGTGAGCGCGCGGTTCGGGGACCACGCCGGGTGGCTCGTGAAATCGGCCACGATATGAAGCCGAATCGATTTCGGAGACCCCCGCTGGCTTAGGTGTGGCAGGGCAAAGCGAGGAACACCACATCGCATCAGCAGAGAGTGAGGCCGTTCCTGGGCAACTTGACAGGTGGCGGCCGGTGAACAACAATTGCATACCCGAAGGGAGTATCGAGTCTTGGGGCTACTCTGGAAGATCCGCTCCAGCGAAGCGCGGAACGAGTTCAGCGAGCGTCGTGGCATTGGCGTTCTCGCGGTGTTTCTCTATGGGGCCTATCTGCTACTCGTGGTGGTAGCCATGTTTGGGGCCGTCTGGTTTGTTGGATCAGGCCACTTTCCGCCGAAGACCAGCAGTGAACTCCTGCCAGGCAAGGACCCAACCTTCAAGCTGTCCTCCGAATAGGGCGCTGGCGCTGATCTCCTCGTGGCGGTGCTTGGGGCGCTTGGCGTTGGCAGCGCCATCATCATCCCGCTCAAGTTCGCCTGGGACGAACTCAGTAACCGCGCTGCGTCACGTCGGGAGATCGACAAGAGCATGCGAGATCGATTGCACGCCTACGTCGAGGCTTACTATGCGCCGATGGCCTTTGCGCTGCGGGACGTCTCCATTGAATCGGCCGCATGGGCCAAGGAGCTCACTCGAGCGAACGCGAACCAAGCGCTCCTCAACCCAACCGTCCTCGACAGGTGGCTCTACTCGGCAGCGCAGGTCGCGCGGATACGGAAAATGCGCCAGGCAGGAGGCAGTTGGTTCTTCCGGTCGCGAGCTGGAGAAGCGCTGTTTGGCCAAGCCTTCAGGAAGTTGCGGGCTATGATTGACCGCGTTTGTGAGTACAACGGCAATGAAAGGTCGCTCCTCGCCTCAGCGTTGGAAGGAACGGAGACCCACGGATTCCTGCTCTTTCAGTCGCGCGTAGTGCCACGACCGACAGTCCACTGGCCGCGAAGGCAAGAACCTGATGATTGGGAGCGCGTGCGTGAAATGCGTGCGCGAATACTCAATGCATGCGCGCACCCAAGAACGTTTGAGGAACTCGACACGGCGGCGATCAGTACTCACGACCTCCTCTTGTACTACGCCACGCAGATCTACGACCCGTAGTATCGAGACCCAACAGGTAAGATCAGAATCGAACAAGTCTCCAAGGCGACCCGTTGGGCCGGCAGTCCTTAGGCTCGCTTCAGCAACCGGTTTCACGTAAAGCGCCGACGGTCGCAGGGCGCATTTTGCACCGCCAACACCATCTCGCCATAGCGTGCCTGCTTGGGCCGCGAAGCAAGTATTGATCCCTTCGGCTGTGCGCATGTACTGAATGCGCGGCTCCATGAGCCTTCATGTCCCAGAATGGCGCCCCAGCCGCCAACGCTAGTGGCGATACAACGCGATTATGCACGGAAATCTGTGCCGAGACCATCGGACTGGATATCCGGTGCTTGCCAATGCCCACGTCAGCTTCAACGGAGGGGTGGGTGGCACTCCCGGCTGAATTCGAACCGGCGGTACCCGGATTAGAAGTCCTGAAGCTGATTAGGACGTGTCCGGTAGTCAACCCGAGTCTGCGAGAGGTCGGAGCTCGCGCGCATCGCGGACGAATCTCCTAGTCGCGCCCGCTGGGCAACTGACCACCAGATTAGATCATGCGCGCGGGATACACTCAACAAAGCGCCCAACCACCAACTGGACGCTACGCACGCCGGCCCTACACTGCATCGATCGAGGGCCACGGCGGACCCTCGCGCAGGGCGCTGATCCATTTCGCCCTTTGTGCATTGCCCGGGTGCTGGTCGTACCAGCGCCAGTGGCACGCTGCGATAATCGTGATCACGAGGCCCCGGCAGTCGCCGACCAGTTCTTGATCAGCGTGCGGGTAGTGCTCGCTGACCTCTTTCGGCACCCAGCCAAGGTCGAACTCGACGGGCCCGCGGACAGAGTTCTCGAAGTCTATGAAGAGCGGCCCGTTTTTGATGGCGAGCACGTTCGCCGGGTGCGGCTCGCCGTGCAGCAGTTGCTCGGCGGCGCCCCGGTCAAGGATCGACCGCCTCAAGCTTCGCAGCGTGCTGCCGAGAAGCTCCCGATCCGCGTCGGCGAGCTCCGGAGTGACGTCGCGGCTCGCAACCCCTTGTTGAGTGTCCGCGACTCGATCCATGAAGTGCAGCGTCGTGACGTCGATCTTCCGCATGCCGGCATGCAGGCGCTCGAGCGCGTGCGCGTAGTCGGCTGGCGGAAGCTCTCGAGACGGCACAGGTTCGTAGTACGTCCACAGCGTGACCGCGAAGCCGTCATGCGTGTAGACGCGGGGCACCACGCGAGGCTCAAGCGCAGCGACCGGGCTGTCCGTCTTCGCGAGCCGTTGAACAACCTCGACTTCGAGCAGTGGGTCCTGATACGCCATGGGCGCGACCCGGGCAACGACGTCGCAGGGCATCAGGCGGAGGAGGAGCCGGTTCGAGTCGTTAAGAACGATCGCGTTCGTCGACTTCAGGTCAAGCGCTGAGGCGGTCGACATGGCCGCAGCCACCGCACGCGTAACCTCTGATGCCTGCATCTTCCCCTTACCCTCGCCGCTTTGCGCCCAGGAGATCTCGAAGGCGTGCAACTTGCGCACGATACCGAATTGTTACATCTCGACGTGCCTGCCGCACTCTCGTGGAAGGGTCCAGGGCGCGGAGGCACCGCCGCGAAGTACCGGTAGCTCGCCCGCAAACTAGCGTTACGCGATGAGGTGCGCGTCGGTCTCCGCGCGATGGTTTTGCGTGGCACCCCCGGCAGGATTCGAACCTGCGACGGCGGACTTGCGCTACACTCGCACCAACATGCGCATCACGAAGCTTACTGAACCGCAGCTCGACGAAGCCGCGGCGCTCCTCGCGCGCGCGTTCTTCGACTCTCCCGTCTGGACGTGGGTGGTGCCGGACGAAACGCAGCGCCGAACGGCGATGGCGTGGTTCATGAGCGCGGCGGTGCGCTATGGC
>JBGQHA010000197.1:0-5504 GCA_041497735.1 Dehalococcoidia bacterium
ATGATCGTCTCCAAGCTGACGCGGGTGACCGCAATATCGGACCCGGCCGAGTGGGACAAGCGCGCCGCGCGCGTGCTGGAACGCGTCCGGCCGTTCCTCGCGCGCCAACCCGGCTTCGCGGGCATCGATCTGCGCCACGACGAAAGCGGAACGCTCATCGAAGAGACGCGCTGGGAGTCGCTGGACGAGTGCCGGCACTACGTGCGCGGCGGCGCCGCCGCAACCGTCGCCACCATGGCCGACGCCCTCCTCCCGACAGCGCCCTACCCGAACGGAACGTGGGTGCGGGAGACGCTCGAGGCGGAGATCGGCAGTCCTAGAACTAGCGCGGCCCATCGCGATTCGACCGGCCGCGGTCCCAGCAAACGACGACGACGATCACCAGCACGAGCAGCGCGAGCGGGATCAGCGCCCACGGTGGCGAGACGGTGAAGGTGGCGATCGTCGACAGCACGAGCAAGAGCACGGCCAGCATAATCGCCACGGGTGGAATGACGATCGAGAAGACTCTGCGGCTGATCACCAGCGTGTCGCGGCAGCCCGGTCGATCATCGCTGGGCGGCTCGTACATAGCGCCAGCATAGCAGCCTACAGCGGCGTATCGACGACGATCAGCTCGCTCGTGCCCGTGGCAGCCATGGACAGGAGGCCGCCGCCCAGCACCTTCGCGGCGTCACCCGTCGTGAGGCGCTCGCCATTCAGCTCGATCTCGCCTTCGATCAGGTAGAAGTAGCCGCCGCGGCCTTCGTCGAAGGTGTGCTCGACGGCCACGCCGGGATCGAGGCGCGCGACGTACATCCAGACGTCCTGGTGCACCGTGACGCCGGTGTCGCCCTCGGTGCCTTCGGGCCGCAGGATCTGCAGCAGGCGGTTGTGGCGGTCATCTTCGGTGTGAACGCGCTGCTCGACGCTCGGTCGCAGCCCGCGTTCGGCAGGCATGATCCACATCTGAACGAACTCGACGGGATCCGTTTTCGAGTGGTTGCTCTCGGAATGAAGCGCGCCGGAGCCGAGCGTCATGCGCTGGACGCTGCCGGCAGGAAGCACGCCGCCGTTTCCCAGGCTGTCGGCGTGCTCGAAGTTGCCGCGCGGCACGTACGTGATGCCCTCAACATCTCGATGCGGGTGCATCGGCCACGTGGCGCCGGGCACGAGCGTGTCGTGGTTGAAGACGCGCAGCGTGCCGATGCCCATGTTCTCGGGGTCGTGGTACTGATCGAAGCTGAAGTGCCAGCGCCCGCGGAACCAGCCACCGTCAGTTTCGTAGATCTCCTTATCGCGACGGATCTTCAGTGGTGCCAGCTTCGTGTCGGGCTTAACCGATGCCTGATCTGCCATTGTTCGCCTCCTACGTGCAGTCTACTCCGCTGCGGGCAGCTCCGTCGGCCGCACAACGAACGTCCGCTTTGCGCCCTCGCGTAGCACCTCCACGATCAGCGGCTCGCCGATCGGATGGCCGCCGAGCGCCGCCTGCAAATCGTCCGGCGAGGCGATGGCGCGCTCGCCGGCGCGCACGATCACGTCGCCCGGCTCGATGCCGGCCTCTGCGGCCGCCGTGCCGCTGTGAACCTCGGTGACCTGGACGCCATGCTCGTTCCGCAGCGCCTGCGTCACGACGAGCCGGCGGTCGATTCGCACTGCCTGGCCGGAGACGCCCAGGTAGGAACGGCGCACGCGCCCATCACGCAGCAGCGATGAGATCACGAACTTCGCCGAGTTCACGGGGATCGCGAAGCAGATGCCCTGCGAGCCCATGATGATCGCCGTGTTGATGCCGATCACGCGTCCGCGCGAATCGACCAGCGGACCGCCCGAGTTACCAGGGTTGAGCGCCGCGTCCGTCTGGATGACGTTCTCGATCAGCCGGCCCGTCTGCGCGCGCAGTGTGCGACCCAGGGCGCTGATCACGCCCGCGGTCACGGTCGCCTGGAAGCCGAGTGGGTTGCCGACAGCCAGGGCGAGCTGGCCCACGCGCAGGTTCGCCGAGTCGCCCAGCTCCGCTGCGGGGAGGCCCGACTCGTCCAGCCGCAGCAACGCGAGATCGCTGTGCACGTCGGTGCCGACGAGCCGCGCGGGGAACGACTTGCCGTCGCTGAAGCGCGCCTCGATCTTCTCCGCCTTGCGCACGACGTGGCTGTTCGTCAGCAGGTAGCCGTCGGGAGCGACGATGACGCCGCTGCCGGCGCCGCCGACCTCGGGCACGCCGCGGCGGCGGAGCCGCTCGGGTGCGGTCCGGCTCGCGCCGATGCTGACGACGGCCGAGCCGATGCGCTCGGCAGCGTCGACAACGGCGCGCGAGTACGCGTCGAGCGCCTCGCTGTCATCGACCGGTGTGGGCGCAACGCCGTTGCGCCCGTCGACGTCCGACGTGATGGCACGTAGTCTTGGCACGATGGGTTTCCTTCGCTGGTATGCTAGCGCTTCCGCGAGCTGTTACGCCGCGACTTCGGCCAGCTCAGCCAGCTCTTTCCACGAGAGCTCGCGCGGCGCTTCCTTGCGGCCGTAGATGCGCTCATACTCGCTGTCGATGAGCCGGTCAACGCCGCGGCTGCGGCTGCCGAGCTCTGTGCGGCGCTTGCCCCAAAGCCGCTGCAGCTCGCCGGTCAGCGCCTTGATGCGCGCGATGGTCTCCGGGTCGCCCCGGTGGCCGTTGGTCGCCTCGCGATAGAGGCGCGCTCGTTCGTCTGTGAGCTTGTTGATCTGTTCGATTGTTCCTGCCATTGCATTCCTCCTGCCGTCCTTATTCCTCGCGGACGGCTGCGATGTTCAGCGTGACGCGGACCTTATCGCCGACGACCACGCCGCCAGCCTCGATGAGGCCGTTCCAGTTCAGTCCGAAGTCCTTGCGATTGAGCTCCGTCTTCGCCTCGAACGCCGCACGCTGCTTGCCGTAGGCGTCCTTGATCTGGCCCTCGTACTCGGTATCGAGCACGACCTCTTTCGTCACGTCGCGGATCGTGAGGTCGCCTGTGATGCGCCAGCGATCGCCTTCGACGTGCTCGACCTTCGTGCTGCGGAAAGTCACCGCCGGGAACCGCTCCGACTCGAAGAAGTCCGGCGAGCGCAGGTGCGCGTCGCGCTGGGCCTCCGCAGTATCGATGCTCGCCGTCGGGATCGTCGCCTCCACCCAGGACGACGCCGGGTCGGCCTCGTTCAGGTGGATCGCGCCCGCTACCTCTCGGAAGCGGCCCCGGACGGTCGAGACCATCATGTGCTTCACGGCGAACTCAACGTTCGAGTGGACGGGGTCGATGTTCCAGGTGCTGACCTTGCTGGGGGCCTGAATTGTTGCGCTTGACATTTTGCTTCTCCTTCTCTTTCGTAAGCCTCTTGCCCTATATTAGACCAAGCGCTTCCTCTTGTCAAGGGGCTTATTTTACGATAGTATGACGGTGACATGAGCGAGGCCCTCCCCGGCGACGAGATGTGCCCCAAGTACGAGTGGGCGGTCCAGATCCTGGGCAAGCGCTGGACAGCGCTCATCGTGCGCACGCTCCTACCCTCCCCGCGCCGCTTCTCCGACATGACGGCCATCATCGGCGTGAGCGACCGGCTGCTCTCGGAGCGGTTGAAGGAACTGGAGTCGTTCGGTCTGGTGGAGCGGCGCGTCTACCCCGATACGCCGGTGCGCATCGAGTACGCCCTCACCGACAAGGGCCGCGAGCTGGACGGCGTCGTTGAGGCGATCCAGCTCTGGGCGAACCGCTGGACGCCGGTCGAGACGGCGAGCCGATGACGCTCAACGCCGCCTGGCACGCGGGGCATAAGATGGCGAAGAACGCGACGACCGCGCAGCGCATCCGCTGGCACCAGCAGCACGCCAAGAACTGCGCCTGCCGCCCCATCCCGAAGAAGCTCCTCGACGAGATGAAGAAGCGGCAACAGTCCTAGCGCAGACCTACTCGAGAAAATGCAACCGTGATTCACTGATGCCGGTGTATGCTCCATACCTGGGCATGATCGGTGCTTTTCGTGTTACCCCAAATGCGACCATTTGATAGAAAACGTGAAGCGCACGAGCAGCATCATCAGCAAACGTGAAGGCGAGCTTTGAGTCCTGCCAGTACGCACATAACGGCCCGAAGGCACCTTCCGAGAAGTAACTAATAACTCCTCGATTTAGGACGCACACTAATGGAACTCGTGTGAGGGGATCCTTGGAAAGGTCCCGCAGCCTGGGAGCTAATTTGTCTAGGTCATCTCCCTCAAAGGCAAAAATCGCAGTCAATACGGGTTCGCCTGAAACCAAGAAGCCCTGTGCATCTGCGTCGTCCGAGGGCGACCTTCCCGAAACGTCGGCGACTAGATTTCCTAAAGCTGGGAGCATAACACCGGCTACGATCGAATAGGGTTGTTGTCCTGCGGTTCGATCGAGTTTGCTTGCTGTGGCCAAATTGTGTACGGCAGATTCTAGCTCGCGCGAGTGGAGACTTGACTTGACTTGGACGACCCCTGCCACACTTTCGACGGGAAAGACTCGTACGTTGTCCGAGAGCTTGAATACCGGGGCGCTTGCTTTGTCGTAGAGCACGACGTCCATCTGCCCGCTTGTCTCGCCCCTAGCATCAATTACGAACCCTGTGTCTACACCGAATCTACCTGGCAAGTATTCACTCAGAAATCGGCGAAGTACGTCCTCCCGTCCGCGCCCCTTCTCGCCTGGGTGACGTAACTGGTCTAGCTTCTGAAAGTCCACCCGCATCTGCTCAGCGGTAGCGTTCAAGAGGTCAGCTATAGACAACTCTTGCTTCACGGCACCTTACCCGCACTTCGTGTAGCCGCAGTTGCGGCAGACGAGGCACCCTTCGGAGAACACGAGCTCCGTGCCGCACTCCGGGCAGGCGAAGCCGGTCGATGCAGAGGTCTTCGCCTCGCGGCTTCCTTGGCCCCTGGCCCCTGGCCCTTGGCCCTTCTTCTCGCCCTTGGCCCCTGACCCCTGGCCCTGACCCCTGACCCCTGACCCCTGGCTCTCGGTCAGGAACCGGCGCTCCAACCAGCGGAAGATGTAGTCCACAATCGAGCTGGCCTGCGGCAGCTCCGGGTTGTTCGTGAAGCCCTGTGGTTCGAAGTGGACACCACGGAACTTGCGCACCAGGTCCTCGAGCGGCACGCCATACTGCAGCGCGAGCGACGTGAGCACCGCGACCGAGTCCATCAGGCCGCGGATCGTCGAGCCTTCCTTGGAAATGGTGATGAACACCTCGCCGGGCCTGCCGTCGTCGAAGAGGCCGACGGTGACATAGCCTTCCTGCTCGCCGACCCGGAACTTGTGCGTCACCGACTGCCGCTCCTCGGGTAGGTGCCGGCGGTTGGGCCTGCGTGACGGCGCCGGCAGCAGCGAGACGCCCAGTGCCCGCTCCGCCGCCTCTGCTTCCGCCTGCTCGGGGCCGCGCGCGGTCGCGTGCGAGAGCACCTGCATCGGCCGCGACTGGTCGCGGTAGATGGTGATGCCCTTGCAGCCCTCGCCGTACGCCAGCAGGTACGCGCGCTCCACGTCCTCGACC
>JBGQHA010000198.1:0-5458 GCA_041497735.1 Dehalococcoidia bacterium
ATGGCGGCCCTCGTGGTCGCCGTCGGCGTTACGATCGTCGTGCTCGTCCTCAAAGGCGGAGGTGGAGCCGGCGGCGGCAGCGGATGCGGCCATGCAGCCGCCGCGGCGAACGCCACTGAACAAGCCGCTGGGGGCCCCACGGGGGAGCTATGCCTCGCCGGCGGAGAGCCGATCACGCTCGACCCGGCCCTGGCGCAGGACGAAGTCTCCACCGGCTACATCGTCGAGATCTTCGGCGGACTGCTGACGCTCAGTCCGCAGCTGCAGCTCCAGCCCGACATCGCACAGGACATCCCGACCGCGCAAAACGGCGGCAAGGTCGTGAATGCGGACGGCACCGTCACGTACACCTTCCACATTCGGGACGGCGTGCTGTTCCACGACCGGAAGCCGGTGAGCGCGGACACGGTCAAGTGCTCGCTCGAGCGCGCGGCAGATCCCAGCATCCAATCGCTTGTGTCGGAGTACTTCCTGGGCGACATCGTCGGCGTGAAGGACAAGCTCGCCGGCAAGGCCAGCGAGATCAGCGGCGTCAAGGTCATCGATCCGGCCACGCTCAGCATCACGATCCCGAGCGATCTCTCGTCGTTCCTCTACAAGCTCTCCTATCCGACCGCCTTCGTCATCGACCCGACGCAGGTGGGCGGCAAGTGCGGCACTGAGGACTTCGGCAAGGGCGACTCGAACTGGTCGCGCCACCCGAACGGCACCGGCGCGTACGAGCTCAAGGCGTGGACGAACGGCGAGCGCATTGTGCTGCAGGCGAACGACCACTACCACCTCGGCTCGGCGCAGGTGAAGAAGGTGACCTTCCTGCTGGCCGGCGCCGGCCTGACCGCGTATCAGGCGGGCGACATCGACGCGACCGGCGTAAGCCTGGATGACCTGACGCGCGTGCAGGACCCGAGCGATCCGCTGAATAGGGACTACAAGACGAGCGACCGGCTGGCGCTCGACTACATCGGCTTCGACACCACGAAGCCGCCGTTCGACGACGCGAAGGTGCGCCAGGCGTTCGCGATGGCGATCGACAAGAGCCAGATCGCGAGCGCCGTCTTCAAGGACGCGCTGCCCGTCGCGAACAGCATCGATATGCCCGGCATGCCCGCGTACAACCAGAATGCGCACGCGCCCGCCTTCGATCCGGCGCAGGCGCAGCAGCTCTTGAAGGACAGCACGTACGGCGGACCGGGCGGGCTGCCGTCGATCACGTTTGCCGAAAGCGGTACAGGGGCGACGGCGGGAGATGCGACGAGCGCCATCCTCGATATGTGGCGGACCAATCTCGGCGTCAACGTGCAGATCCAGCAAGCAGAGCCGGCGACGTTCTTCCGGGACATCGCGAACGGCCGGTACCAGATGTTCCACCTGGGCTGGATCATGGACTATCCGGATGAAGAGGACCTGTTCAACATCCACTTCGATAGCAAGAGCCCGAACAACGACACCGGCTACAACAGCCCGCAGGTCGATGCGCTCCTGCACAGCGCCCTCACCGAAACGGATCCGCAGAAGCGCAATCAGGACTACCAGCAGGCCGAGCAACAAGTCCTGACCGACGTGCCCTGGATCCCCCTCTTCTTCGACCGTGTGCACGTGCTGATCAAGCCGTACGTGCAGGGGCTTCCGCTGCCCGCGGCCGTCGTGCCACGGCTACGCTACGTTTCGGTCACCACGCCGTAGCAGAGCACGCCTGCCATGCAGGGCTTGCTCGCCTACGCCATCCGACGCCTCCTCTGGCTGCCGCTGATCCTGTTCGCCGTCTCGTTCTTCGCCTTCACCGTCACGCGCTTCGGCCCGGGCGATTACGTCGATGTCCTCGCCGGGCCGCGTAACGATCCAGTCGCGAAGGCGCGCGTTCGCCATCAGGCTGGCCTGGACGACCCGTTCTACGAGCAGTACGGCCGCTACATGAAGAACCTGATCACAAAAGGTGACTTCGGCAAGAGCCAGACGATCTACCGAGGGCAGTCCGTCCGCGACATCATCTGGCCGCGCATTCTCGTCTCGCTGCAGCCGGGGATTGTCGCGCTCGTGATCGGCTTTTCCGTGGGGACCGCTGTAGGCATCTTCGCTGCGATGAAGCAGGGGACGTGGATGGACCCCTTCGCGATCGGGTCGTTCCTCTTCTTCCAATCGATCCCGGTGCTGGTCACCATTCCGCTGCTGGTGCTGCTGTTCGTCGTCAAGCTCGGCTGGATCCCCGCGATCGGCTGGGGAGGCCCCAAGATCGACGTAGGGCCGCAGGACGTCGAGCTGGGCATACTGACCAGCCACATCATCCTGCCCGCCCTGGCGCTCTCACTACCCAGCGTGGCGGGCATCGCGCGCCTGGTGCGCGCGACGACCCTCTCCGCGCTGGGCGAGGACTACGTGCGCACGGCGCGCGCGAAGGGGCTGCCCGAGTTCCAGGTCGTGACGCGCCACGTGGCGCGGAACGCCCTGCTGCCGCTCGTTACCGTGGTTGGGCTCTCTCTCGCCACGCTGCTCGAGGGCTCGTTCTTCGTCGAGAACCTCCTGGGCATACCGGGTATCGGCCAGCTCGGCTTCCAGGCGGCAACGAGCCGCGACTATGATGTGATTCTCGCGCTCGTGCTCATCCTCGCGACCGCGTTCGTGATCGCGAACATCATTACGGACATCGCGTACACGTTCGTCGACCCGCGCGTGCGGTTCGAGGAGCGGCGGCGCTGATGCAGGAAGCCGCGCAAGAGCTGCCCGTCCAGATTGCGCAGCGCGAGGGCGCGCCCGCGAGTCCCTGGCGCGTCGCGTGGCGCCGGCTGCGGCGCAAGAAGCTGGCGATGATCGCGCTCGTTGCGATCGGGCTGTTCTACTTCGCGGGGCTGGCGGCGCCCGCGATCGCGCCGTACAGCTATCGCACAAACGACCTCGAGCACGTACGGCAGGGGCCGTCGTGGGCGCATCCGTTCGGCACGGATAGGCTCGGGCGGGACCAGCTCAGCCGGGTCATCTGGTCGGCGCGCACGACGATCATCGTGACCATCGCGACGGTGCTGACCGGCAGCATCGCCCTATCGGTCGGCCTCGGCCTCCTGGCAGGTTACGTCGGCGGCAAGGTCGACACGGTGATCATGCGCACGGGCGAGATGTTCGGCTCGCTGCCGGCGTTGCCCATGCTGATCTTGATCAACTTCACGATGCGCGACCGGGTGACGCGCGCAGTCGGCTGGCTGGAGAGTCACACGTCGACCCATGCGCTGCGGATCGGGATCGAGCGCCACGCAGGCCCCCAGTTCGCCTTCCTCCTCGTGCTCGGCCTGCTGGCCGTCGCAGGCCTGCTCGGCGTCGCGATGTGGCAGGCCGGAGGCCGCCGCAACGGACTGTGGCTGCTGCCCGCGATCGCCGTTGCGACAACGATCGCGCTCTTGTGGGCGGTGCAGGGCGTCTACGCGATGCCCGGTGCGCCGAGCTACTTCCTGATCTTCGGCGCGCTCTCGCTCTTCTTCTGGGTGGGCGGCGCGCGCGTGATCCGGTCGCAGGTGCTGGCGCTGCGCGAGACCGAGTACGTGCTCGCCGCGCAGTCGATGGGCGCCAGCACGTGGCGCATCCTCGCCTCACACCTGCTGCCGAATGTGGCGCCGCTGATCATCGTGGGCGTGTCGGCGTCGCTCGGTGCGATCGCCGGTTCCGAGATCGGGCTGACGTTCCTGGGAGTCGGCGTGCACGAACCGACGCCGAGCTTCGGCGCGCTGCTGTTCGATTCGGCTGGACAGTCGACGCTGCGCACGCATCCGTACCTGCTCATCTTCCCGGCCGCCGTCGTGGGCGCGCTCATCTTTGCCTTCAACCTCCTGGGTGACGCGCTGAACGACGTGTTCACCCCCCGCGCGCGCTAGCTTCCCCAGCCAGTTGCGTTCATTGCTATACTTTCCAAGCAATGGTGAAGGTTTCGACCGAACGGCTGCCCGAAAGCCAGATCGCGCTCCAGATCGAGGTGGACGATGAGCGCCTCGAGCGCGCGATGGACTCCGCCTATCGCCGGCTGGCGGGGCGGGTGAAGATCCCGGGCTTCCGCCCTGGCAAGGCGCCCCGCGTCGTCGTCGAGCGGCACGTGGGCGAAGACACGATCCGCCAGGAGGCCATCGACCGGCTCATGCCGGAGCTGTACAAGGAGGCGCTCGCCCAGGAGTCGATCGAGCCGATCGACCGCGCCATCTACGAGCTCGTCCAGGAGGAGCCGCTCATCGCGAAGTTCACCGTGCCGGTGCGCCCCTCCGCCGACCTGGGCGACTACCGGTCGCTCCGCATGGAGAAGGAGCCGGTCGCCGTCGAGCTGGAGAAGGTGGAGGAAGGCCTCCAGGCCCTGCGTCATCGGTACGCGACGGTGGAGCCGGTGACGCGCCCCTTGCGCTGGGACGACGTCGTCCGGGCGGACGTCGAGGGTACCGTCGAAGGGCGCACCTTCGCGAAGGAAGACGATGCCGAGTTCCCGCTTACGGAGGGCCGCACGATCTCCCTACCCGGCTTTGCCGAAGCGCTTATCGGCCGCCAGAAGGGCGACGAGTTCGAGGTGGAGCTAACGATACCCGACGAGGTTTCGGACGAGTCGATGCGCGGCAAGCCGGCGCGCTACAAGGTCCACATCAAGGAAACGAAGGAGCTGGTCCTGCCTGCCCTGGACGACGAGTTCGCGAAGCAGGTGGGTGAGGGCTTCTCGAGCCTGGACGCGCTGCAGACCCGCGTGCAGGACGATCTGCGTGAGGCGCTGGAACGCGACGCGGAGCATCGCTACCATGACCAAGTGCTCGGCGCGCTGGTCGAGCAGGCGAAGCTGGAGTACCCGCCGGTCCTGGTGGAACGAGAGGTGGACCACCTCCTCGAGGAGCAAAGCAACGCCGGAGAAACAGCCGGAAAGCAGGCCGATCGGCTGGAGCGCTATCTCAAGCAGATCGGCAAATCGGAGGAGGACGTGAGAGCTGAGCTCCGCCCAGTGGCTGAGAACCGCGTCCGCCGCTCCCTAGTGTTGTCTGAGTTGGCGGAAGCCGAACATATAGAAGTGACGGATGCCGACCTCGAAGCTGAGATAGAGCGGCTCGCGGTGGGCGCCGGCAACCAGGCGGAGCAGTTTCGCCAGCTCTTCGCTGCCGAAGGGACGAAGGAAGGGCTGAGGCGCTCTCTCCGCACCAGGAAGACGATCGAGCGGCTGGCGCAGATCGCGTCGGGCGCCGGGCAGAAGGCAGAGGCAGGGGAGGCCGAACCCGTCGCAGCCACAGAGGGCTAGGCTCGGGCGCTGCCTGTTCTTGAAGGAGCACGCAAGGAAATGAGATTCGAAGACGTGATTATTCCATCCGTTATTGAGACCAGCCCGCGCGGGGAACGCGCGTTCGATATCTATTCGTTGCTGCTCAGGGAGCGCATCATCTTCCTGGGCACGCCGATCGACGACCAGATAGCGAACCTGATCATCGCCCAGCTCCTCTACCTGGACCGAGAGGAC
>JBGQHA010000199.1:0-5421 GCA_041497735.1 Dehalococcoidia bacterium
CAATGGGTAAGCCAACCGGGTTCCTCGAGTTTCAGCGAGAGCTTCCCGCTTCGCGCGCGCCGGCGGAGCGCGTCCACGACTGGCTGGAGTTCCACGAGCACATGCCGGAGGAGAAGCTCCAGCAGCAGGGCGCTCGCTGCATGGACTGCGGTGTGCCGTTCTGCCACACGGGCACGCTGCTGAACGGAATGGCGGCCGGCTGCCCGATCAATAACCTGATCCCGGAGTGGAACGACCTGGTCTATCGCGGGCTGTGGCGGGAGGCGCTCGAGCGGCTGCTCAAGACGAACAACTTCCCGGAGTTCACCGGCCGCGTCTGCCCCGCGCCGTGCGAGGGCTCCTGCGTGCTGGGCATCAGCGAGCCGGCGGTCACCATCAAGAGCATCGAGTGCGCGATCATCGACAACGCGTTCGAGATGGGGTGGATGGAGCCGGAGCCGCCGGCGAAGCGCACCGGCAAGAAGATCGCCGTCGTGGGATCCGGGCCGGCGGGCCTCGCCTGCGCAGCGCAGCTCAACCGCGCCGGACACCTCGTGACGGTGTTCGAGCGCGACGACCGCGTCGGGGGGCTGCTCATGTACGGCATACCCAACATGAAGCTGGACAAGCGAGTCGTGCAGAGGCGCATCGATCTGATGGCCGAGGAGGGCGTCCAGTTCGTGACGAGCACCGAGATCGGGAAGGACCTGCCGGCCGAGAAGCTGATCGAGGCCTTCGACGCTGTCGCGCTGTGTTCCGGCGCGACGAAGCCGCGCGACCTGCCGATCGAGGGGCGCGAGCTGACCGGCGTGCTTTACGCGATGGACTTCCTGCGCGCGAACACGAAGAGCCTGCTCGATAGCAACCACACCGACGGGAACTTCATCTCGGCGAAGGACAACGACGTCATCGTCATCGGCGGAGGCGACACCGGCACGGACTGCGTCGGAACTACGATGCGCCACGGCTGCCGCAGCCTGACGCAGTTCGAGATCCTGCCGCAACCGCCGCTCGAGCGCGCGCCCGATAACCCCTGGCCGCAGTGGCCGAAGGTCTACGTGCTCGACTACGGACAGGCGGAAGCTGCTGCCATCTTCGGCGGCGACCCGCGCCGCTACTCGATTACCACGAAGCGCTTCGTTGGCGACGAGCAGGGACGCGTGAAAGAAGCGCACACTGTCGAGGTCGAATGGGTGAGCGAGAACGGCCGCCGGCCGGTCATGCGCGAAGTGCCCGGCACGGAGAAGGTCTGGCCGGCGCAGCTCGTCCTCCTGGCGATGGGCTTCCTTGGGCCGGAGGACCCGGTGCTCAGCCAGCTCGGCGTCGAGCGGGACGAGCGCTCGAACGCGAAGGCTGAGTTCGGCGCGTTCTCGACGAGCGCGTCGGGCGTGTTCGCCGCCGGCGATATGCGGCGCGGCCAGTCGCTCATCGTGTGGGCGATCGCGGAAGGCCGGCAGTGCGCGCGCGAGATAGATCGCTACCTCATGGGCGAGACGGATCTCCCGTAACAATCCCATATCATTTCCAGCCCTGGACGTTGACGCTTCGGCAGGCCGTAGTATAATCGGCTCGCTGGTCTTCACTCTGCATCACAAGATCGAATCTGCAAGGAGGTTCTTATGACCACAGCTACCCAAGAGTTGAACATGGAGAAGGCGATGGCGTTCGGAGGACAGGTGATCGGCTACCTCAACGGCGCGATGCTGTCGTTCCAGCTTGTCGCGGGGCATCAGACCGGCCTGTTCGACAACATGGCCGGTATGCCGCCTTCGACGAGCGAGGAGATCGCGAAGGCGACGGGCTTGAACGAACGCTACGTGCGCGAGTGGCTTGGCTCCATGGTCACCGGGCGGATCGTCGAATATGACCCGGCGAAGAAGACATACTACTTGCCGGCGGAGCACGCGGCCTCGCTCACGCGCGCGGCAGGGCCGGGAAACCTCTGCACCATGGCTGAGTTCATGCCGGAGTTCGCCGGCGTGCTCGACCAGGTGGTGCACAGCTTCAAGAACGGCGGCGGCGTGCCCTACTCCGAATTCGAGAGGTTTCAAACCAAAATGGCTGCCATGAGCGGCCAGATCTTCGATGCGACGTTGATCGACAGCACGCTGCCTCTCGTACCAGGGCTGGTCGACAAGCTGAAGGCCGGCATCGACGTCGCAGACCTCGGCTGCGGCTCCGGCCACGCGATCAACCTGATGGCGAAAGAGTTTCCGAACAGCCGCTTCACCGGCTACGACTTCTCCGACGAGGGCGTCGAGGCCGGGCGGAAGGAAGCCAAGGCGCTGGACCTGAAGAACGCGAAGTTCGAGGTGAAGGACATCGCGAAGCTGGACGGCAAGGAGCAGTTCGACCTGATCACGGTGTTCGATGCCGTCCACGACCAGGCGAAGCCGCGTCAGGTCCTGAAGAACATCCACAACCTGCTGCGGTCGGGCGGCACCTTCCTGTGCATCGATGTCGCCGCGTCCAGCAATCTCGAAGAGAACATGGAGCACCCGATGGCGCCGGCGCTCTACGGCATCTCGACGATGCACTGCATGACCGTATCGCTCGCGCTCAACGGCGAGGGACTGGGGGCGATGTGGGGTGAGCAGAAGGCGCGCGAGCTCTTCGCCGAGGCCGGATTCAGGGAGGTAGATGCTAAGCGCGTTGAAGGCGACATCATGAACAACTACTACGTCGCGAAGAAGAACTGATGCATCTCCGCGGGACAGGCTTCAGCCTGTCGGGAATATGCATCACGGTAGGGGCGTTCGAGCGAACGCCCCTCGCCATTGGAGGTGCCGCATGGTCTCATTGCGCCAGGTCTCCGTCTCCACAAAGAAGGCGCTGCAGTTCGTCGATATCACCGATGCCGTCGGGAGGGAGGTGCAGGCCTCAGGCGTGCGCGAGGGCATCGTATTGCTGCGTAGCCGGCACACAACGGCGGCGCTGACGTGCACGGAAGGCGACCCGTCGATCCACGAGGACTGCCTGGAGCTGCTCCGCGAGCAGCTGCCGCTCGACCGGCGCTACCGGCACATCCAGGAGGGGGCGGAGAACGCCGTGGCGCACCTGGCCGAGATGATGGTCTTCGGCGACAGCACCTGGGCGCCGGTGCGCAACGGCCGGCTCGACCTCGGAACGTGGCAGCGCCTCTTCCTGGTGGAGCTCTTCGAGCCGCGCCTGCGGACGGTCGATCTGGCGATCCTGGGGGAGTGAGCGAGTTATGCCCTACGACAGCGCCAGGCGCCAACGGGAGGTCTACAGCCGCTCGGCACGTCTCTACGACCTGAGCACTGCACTCGCTGGGTTCGTCTATCGGTTCTCCGACGAAGCGGAGCGGCGAAAGGCCGTGGAGCGACTTGCGCTGGAGCCCGGTCAGCGGGCGCTGGAAGTGGGTGTTGGAACAGGGGCGAATCTAGGGTTCATCGCGGAACGAGTGAGTTCCGGCGGAACCATCGCGGGAGTGGACGTGACGCGCGCCATGCTGCGGATGTGCGCCCGACGCCTCGAAAGAGAAGGGATCTCCGCCGTCCTGATCGAAGGAGACGCCGCCCATCTTCCGTTCTCCGACCACGAGTTCGACGCCGCTCTGATCTTCGGTGCCTTCAACGGGCTCGATGACCGGAAGGCCGCGCTCGGCGAAATGATGCGCGTGGCGAAACCCACAGCTAAGATCGTAATCGCCGACGAGGGAATGTCCGAGAGGAAGAGGCACACGTTCCTCGGTAAGCTGTTTTCGCGGCAAGATCCCTGGCTGAAGGTTGAGCCGCCGCTCGATCTCTTGCCGGCTGGCGTTCATGACGCGCGCGTGACGCACTTTCGGGCCGAAAACTGGTACCTCATCGACTTCACCAACGTTCTCGGTGAGTGAGGGCCTTGGCACGTGGCAGCGGCTGATCCTCGTGGAACTCTTCGAGCCCCGCCGGCGCACGGTGGACTTAGCGGTACCAGGGAAGTAGTGCTGATGATGCCGCGGTCTGCCGGCCGCCCCCTTGACGCGCGGGCGCAAAGGCCATAGGATCCATTCGTAATCGCAGGTCCCGGCTATGAGACCTGCCAGCGGTAGAAGCTGGTGCCGGGCCCACAAGAACCCGATACATCGGGCGATGTGGGCTCGGCTTGTTGTTTGTGCTCGGAGGTCTTGGTGGATACGAACATCGTCGCGCTTCCGGGGAGTGCAGAGGGGCGGAGCCCCGCTGCCGGGGCGTCTGGGGGGTGTCCCCCCAGTTCAAACAACTTCCCTGGGCGGGTGGGCGGGAAAGAGAACCTTTGATGTTTTATCTCCACCAGCGCCTAGATCCCGAGTTCGAAGAGCTGCTGTCGAAGGCGGTGTCCGGCGCGGAGCTGACGCGCGAAGACGGAGTGCGGCTGATCGGCGCGCGCGGGTCGGAGCTCTCTGCGCTGATGCTGGCGGCCTCGTCGGTGCGCGATCAGGGCAAGGGCCGCACGGTGACGTACTCGCGCAACGTCTTCATCCCGCTCACCAACCTCTGCCGGCAGAAGTGCGGCTACTGCACTTTCGCACGCGGACCAAGCGATCCCCAAGCGCGCACGATGTCTCCCGACGAGGTGCTCGCGATTGCCGAGGCGGCGCGGAAGCGCGGCTGCAAGGAAGCGCTCTTCTCGCTGGGCGAGAAGCCCGAGGAGATCTACGACTTCGTCCGCGACGACCTGCGCCGCTTCGGCCACGAGACGACGGTCTCCTACCTGCGCGAGATGTGCGCGCTGGTGCTGAACGAGACGGGCCTCCTGCCGCACGCGAACCCCGGCATCATGACGCGCGACGAGGTCGCATCGCTGCGTGAGTGCAACGTCTCGATGGGGCTCATGCTGGAGACGACGTCGGAGCGCCTGCACGAGAAGGGCGAGGCGCACTTCAACTGCCCCGGCAAGATCCCGGAGCTGCGCCTGCAGACGATGCGTGACGCGGGCGCGCAGGGCGTCGCGTTCACGACAGGAGTCCTCATCGGCATCGGCGAGACGTGGGAGGAGCGCGTCGATTCGCTCCTGGCGATTCGCGACGTGCAGCGGGAGTTCGGCAACATCCAGGAAGTCATCGTCCAGAACTTCCGCGTGAAGGACGACATCGTCATGCGCCATCGCGATGAGCCGAGCGTCTTCGAGATGCTGCGCACCATCGCGGCGGCGCGGCTCATCCTCGGCCCGGCGATGAACCTGCAGGCGCCGCCCAACCTCACGCCGGATGCCTACGGCTTTTACCTGCTGGCCGGCATCAACGACTGGGGCGGCGTCTCGCCGCTCACCATCGACTACATCAGCCCTGAGGCGCCCTGGCCGAAGGTGGAGGAGCTGCGCGGCGTGACGGAGGAAGCCGGCTTCGAGCTGCGCGAGCGGCTGGCGATCTATCCGGAGTTCGCGACAAACGATCGCTTCGTGCGCGACGGCTGCCGTCCGCAGATCGAGCGCTGGACGGACGAGAGCGGCCTGGTGCGC
>JBGQHA010000200.1:0-5418 GCA_041497735.1 Dehalococcoidia bacterium
CGCGGTGCGCGCGATCGCGGTCGCGACAGGCTTCGCGCTTTTCGGGCTGTCGCTCTACGCCTTCTTCGCCTACCAGCTGGGCAACGACGCTCCGTACCAGTTCCAGATGCGCTGGACCTGGATCGAGAACGTCGGCGTGCTCGGGCCGCAGGGCATCACGCTCCACCTGGGCATCGACGGCATCGCCGCGCCGATGGTGCTCCTCACGGGCATCGTCTCGTTCGCGGGCACGCTCATCTCCTGCAAGATCGACTACCGGAACAAGGACTTCTTCATTCTCTTCCTGACGCTCATCGCCGGTGTCTTCGGCGTGTTCGTCTCGCTCGATCTGTTCTTCTGGTTCTTCTTCTACGAGCTCGCTGTGCTGCCGATGTACCTGCTGATCGGCGTCTGGGGCGCCAGCAGCGTCTTCCCGACGTTCCTCCGGCCGAAAGAGTACGGTGCGCTCAAGCTGATGCTAATGCTCGTCGGCGCGAGCGTGCTCATCTTCATTGGGATCTTCGCCGTCTTCACCAAGGCAGGCCTGGGCACATTCGACCTGCCGGCGCTCTACGCCGCCAACTTCGACCCCAACTTCCAGAAGATCGTTTTCCCGTTGTTCCTCATCGGCTGCGGCGTGCTCGCCGGCCTGTGGCCGTTCCACACCTGGTCGCCCGACGGCCACGTCGCCGCGCCGACGGCCGTCAGTATGCTCCACGCCGGCGTGCTGATGAAGCTCGGCGCGTTCGGCATCATCCGCCTCGGCATGCAGATGATGCCCGAAGGCGCGCACTTCTGGATGCCGATGCTGATCACGCTCGGCACGATCAACGTCATCTACGGCGCGATCGCCGCCACGGCCCAAACCGACTTCAAGTACATGGTGGGCTACTCCAGCGTGAGCCATATGGGCTACGTGCTGATGGGCCTGGCGACGATGAACTCCATCGGCGTCGATGGCGCTGTGTTGCAGATGTTCTCGCACGGCGTGATGACGGCCCTCATGTTCGCCATGGTCGGCGCGCTGTACGATCAGGCCCACGTGCGCGAGATGTCGATCTTCGGCGGGCTGGCGCAGCGCATGCCGCGCTTCGCCGCCTACTTCGCGATCGCGGGGCTGGCGTCGCTCGGCCTGCCCGGGCTCTCCGGCTTCATCGCCGAGTTCAACGTCTTCGTCGGCACGTTCCGGACGTATCCGGCGCTCGGCGCGCTGGGCATCCTCGGCGCGGCGATCACGGCCGTCTACATTCTGCGCATGCTTGCGATCGCGTTCTTCGGCCCCGTGAACGAACGCTGGGCGGACCTGAAGGACATGAACCGCCTGGAGACCGTGGGAGGCGGCATTCTGATCTGCTTCATCCTGCTCATGGGCGTCTTTCCCGCGCCGTTCATCGAGCGCATCTCCGAGTCGGTCCTGCGTATCCCGGGGGTGACGTCGTAGTGCCGGCCACGCTCAACCTCGATTACTCGCTGCTCACGCCGGAGTTCTGTCTAGGAGCGCTCGCCGCGCTCATCGTCGGGCTCGATCTGTTCGTGCCCGGCTTCCGGAAGGCGTGGCTGCCGTACGTCGCGGCGGCGGCGCTGATCGGCATCGCCGGCATGTCGTTCGGCTGGGTGAACAAGGAGAGCAACTTCGCCGGCCTGATCTACATCGATAACTACACGACGTTCTTCCGCGTCTTCTTCACGCTGACGACGGCGGCCGTCGTGCTGATGTCGGCGCAGTTCGTGCAAGACCGCCTGCGCCATCCCGGCGAGTACTACGGGCTGCTCGTGCTCTCCACGATCGGCGCGATCTACATGGCCGCCGCCCGGGAGCTGCTGACGGCGTACATCTCGCTCGAGCTGCTCAGCTTCAGCCTGTACGCGCTCGTTTCCTTCGCGAAGTTCGACGGCAAGTCGAACGAGGGCGGCATGAAGTACATGCTGCTCGGCGCGTTCTCGTCCGCGCTGTTCCTCTACGGGCTCAGCCTGATCTACGGCACCGCCGGCTCGACGTTCTACAGCGACATCTCAGCCGCCTACGCGAACGGCACCAGCAACTTCGATCTGGGGCTGCTGATGGGCCTCGTCCTCGTCCTCGCCGGCCTCGGCTTCAAGGTCGCGGCCGTGCCCTTCCATATGTGGACGCCCGACGCCTACGAGGGCGCGCCGCTGCCGATCACGGCGTACCTCTCCGCCACGTCGAAGGCCGCCGGCTTCGCGCTCCTGCTGCGGCTCTTCTCCGGCGCGTTCCTCGGCGTGCGCGACGACTGGCAGTGGATGTTCGCCGCGCTCGCCGCGATCACGATGGTGCTCGGCAACCTCGTCGCGCTGCAGCAGCACAACATCAAGCGCCTGCTCGCCTACTCATCGATAGGGCAGGTGGGCTACATGCTGATGGCGATCGCGGCGCTCTCGCCCAACTCGACGGCGGTGGTGAGCGCGCTGCTGCTGCACATGTCCGGCTACGTGATCACGAACCTCGCCGCGTTCACCTGCATCATCACCTGGTACAACCTCACCGGCACCGAGGAGATCGCCGGCTTCAAGGGCATGGCGGAGCGGGCGCCGCTGCTGGCCGGCGCCCTCACGGCCGCGCTCTTCTCGCTTGCGGGGATGCCGCTTTTCGCGGGCTTCTTCACAAAGTTCATCCTCTTCCAGTCCGTCGCCGACGCCGGCTTCCTCTGGCTGGCCATTGTCGCGGTAGTGATGAGCTTCGTCTCGCTGTACTACTATCTGATGGTGATCAAGGAGATGTACATCTCCCAGCCCGAGGAACCGACCCGCCTGCAGGTTCCCATCCTCGCCAGCGGCCTCGCGGTGTTGCTGGTAGCGGGCATCTTCTACGTCGGCATCTTCCCGCGTCATCTCTTCGAGGCGGCCCAGGAAGCGGCGAAGATGCTCTTCGTCTCGTAACGCTCGCCTTCCAAAGTAAACGCAGCAGTAACGCACTGGCTCGCGGTCAGCGCGGCCTGCGCTGGGGGAGAAACCCGACAAAGGATCGTGCTTTCGGGCAGGCGTTTTGGCGGATCGGAGGTTAGGAGAAGCGATTCTGGTCTTCCGAGGAGCGAAGCGAAGTTCTCTCGTATTGACAGCCTGGAGTATAATGTTTGTAGGGCACGTTCTCTAATGGCAACGTGTCGCAATGTTCTTACCGCACTATTGCCAGCTTCTTTGTCCAGCCGCTACTTCAACTAGCGACGCCGGCCCAGGTCTGATTGGAGGAGGCGCGCGCCAGTCGCTGGTCGCGTCTACGGTTTCTCGCCGAGTTGGCGAGCCCCAGCCTGAGGCGAATCGAGTCGCCCGCTTGCAATGGATGCATAATTCCAGTATCATACTTCTGGTTATGGTGGCACTTGCGAGCCCACCGGCCAAGAAATCCCCGCGAACCACCTCCGACAGCGAGAGACACCGCGACCGTCGATCAGATCGCGTCGGCCGCACACTCTCCAAGACGCTGACGACCGCCGCGCCCGATTCTGGATGGCGAGGCTGGGAGGCAAGGATGCGTGAAAAGACCTTTGATACCTCTGGAAGAAGCAGTCTCCCTGCGCGGGGTGCAGACCATCATCATTCAGCGAGTGTACGAGAACGAGAACTCTCGCGCCGCCACCAGGCACTTGCCACGAACACTGTTTACGAACTCTAGTTCAACTAAATGCCGAAGGGAGGTGATGTGGACCGGAACGTTTGTGAGAGACGGATCACGTAAATAGGGAAACCGACCCAAATTAGATGGCTGGGGGCACAAGGATGAAAAGGCGGAACGGTTCCGGTCCCGAAGACGAGCTTTGGCTTCGGCTCGCTCGGGCCTATGTAGAGCAAGGACGCATTGACGAAGCAACAACGGAATATCGGAAAGTGATCGAAGCGCGGCCGGCAGGCGACGGGCGATCCATCGTTTACTGCGAACTCGCAGATGAACTCGCCCGCTTCGGCCGACCCGACGAAGCGTACAGATATCTTCAGCTGGCGCTGGAGGAGTGCAAAGACCCCGAGCTCTTTCAGGTGCTAGAAAACCAGATGGCGGGCTGCCTGAACGCTCTTGGAAGAGGCGCAGAGGCACTAGGACTCATGAAGCTCACGGCTGCCTTGGCCGAAGCGCTCAGCGATCCGCTGATCCTTGCTATGGCGGCGATGAGGCGGGGCGCGCTCCGGGCGAGCAAGCTGGAATTTGCAGAAGCCGCCCGGGAGTACGAGCAGGCAGCTAGCTATGGCGTCGACGCTATGGACCTGATCCTGGCCTCGCGCGCCTACCACCGGGCGTCGGTCTGCTACCTCTGGATGGGTGCTTTCGAAGAGTGGCGCAAGGCTTCCGACAAAGCACTGGAACTCGCGACCAGATGCCGAGGGCTGCTCACGCTCATCGAGATCCACAGCATACGCGCGCTCGTCCACCTCATGCGCGGGAAGTGGGAGCGTGCGGAGGAGGAACTGAACCAGGGGGAAGAACTGCGTAGCCTCGTGAAGCAGGCTCCCGGTGAGGCTCTCTATCTCATCACGGTTGATTGGTACCTTCGTGCATGGCGGGGAGACCCTGCAGCTTGGGACGAGATAGCAAGGGAAGCGGCCGCTGCCGAGTTCCCCCATGAACTCAACGAACCGGTCCGGTGGATTGCGCTGGCCAAGCTTCACTTCTTCCGGGACCACTTGGAGAACGCACGAATTGATGTTCAGTCTGCCCTCGAAAGGGTACCCAGCACCCTATCGGATGGCCCGCTGGACGCCTGGCTGGTGGGGGCGTTCAACGTCGCCGACTGCGCCTGCGACGCCGAGAGCAAGGACGAGGCGCTGGCGCGCTACGAACACCTGAAGGCCTACGGCCATCTCCTGGTTCCCCACGCCCTTCCGGCCCTCGTCCTCGGCCGCATCGCGTCAGTGTGCGGCATGTGGGAGGAGGCGCAGACCTGGCTCGAGGAAGCCCGCGAACGGTCTGTTCGCGCCGGTATGGCGCCATTCGAGGCGATGGTCTATTACGAACTCGGCCGCTTGTACCAGCGTTGCGGTGATCTCGTTCGAGCCGAGAGGTGGTTTCGCCTTGCGGTGACCAAGTTTGCTGACCTGGGCATGGCCTACTACCGAGATCGGGCCGACAGACTCCGGCGTACCGTTGACAAAGCGCGCGATGATGGCAAGCTGAGCGCGCGAGAGGCCGAGGTTTTTCGTCTTTGGGCTCGCGGAAGGACCGCCGGGGAGATCGCCAAGGAGCTGATCATCGAGGTATCCACAGTGCGATCGCACATCGAACATTGCAAGACGAAGACCAACGTCCGCAATCAAGCCGAGGCCTTAGCGTGGTGCCTCAATCATGGGCTCCTCACTTCTGATGACGTAGGAGAAGCTCCGATCGAATAGCTCCGCACAATCCTCCTCAAGACTAACGAACTCGCCGACCGCAGGACCGAAAGCGCTCGGCGAGTTCATTTTCTGCGCGGATGAACTTTTGCGGCGCTGGAG
>JBGQHA010000201.1:0-5413 GCA_041497735.1 Dehalococcoidia bacterium
AGTGCAGATGATGCCGTCGTGCGACCAAATCGGAGTGCCCATCCACTTCCACTCCTCGACGACGTCCGGGTCTGCTTCCTTGATGAGCTTGCGCATTCTGCTGAGGGTTTCCCCGCGCCAGTCCCCGAGTTCGGCGATTCTCTTCGAGATGAGCTCCGATGCCGACTGGCCTTGGCTCGCGCTCGACTTTTTCATGTTCTCATCCTATACTCCGAGAACCAGGTCTTGCCACGCCTTCAGGGCTGCCAGTCGCAAGCCAGCGAGTCGAGCGGGCCGAGCAAAGTTGCGCCGCGCAACCCTTGCCATGCCTTTCGCAGTCAGAGCACCGGCTCGACCCGCCCGTACACTCGGCGTTGCGTGATGGGCGTCCGCCTTCGGCGGACAGGGCGGGTCTGAAGACCCGCCCCTACGGCATTACATCGATGGTTGCGCGAGTGGGCTTTCACCGATAGGCGGGCCGGACGGGCGCGTGGTAACATTGCAACGGCGATGACCATGCAGGCAGCTTCGCTACAAGTCGAGCGGCCAGCGCTGCGCGGGGTGCTGCACCTCATCGCGGCGCTGCTGGCGGTGGCCGGAACGGTCTGGCTGCTCCTCCTCGCCGACTCACCCAGCGGCTACGTGGGCGCGGCGCTCTTCGGCACGAGCCTGATGCTGCTCTACGGCACGAGCGCGACGTATCACCAGGTGACCTGGCGGTCGAGCTGGCGGCGCGTCGTGAAACGCCTGGACCACGCGATGATCTTCGTGCTGATCGCCGGCACGTACACGCCGTTCTGCCTGGACGTGCGTCTGGCTTGGGGCATCTCACTGCTCTCAGTGGTGTGGACGCTGGCGGGCGCGGGTATCCTGCTCAAGCTGATCTGGCCGGACGGTCCGCGCTGGCTCAGCGTGGCTCTGTATGTCGGGCTGGGCTGGATCGCGCTCGCGGCGGTGTCGGAGATCTTGTCGCGTTACTCCGCGCCGCCGATCACACTGCTGCTCGTGGGCGGAGCGTTGTACACCATCGGCGGCATCGTGTACGCGCGGCGGCGTCCCGATCCGTGGCCGCGCGTCTTCGGCTACCACGAGGTGTTTCATGCGTTCGTCGTGGGTGGCAGTGCGGTGCACTTCGCTGCGGTCGCGAAGTACGTGATGTAGCTCGCCGGCCCACCCTTCGACAAGCTCAGGGCAGGCTGTCGCCCTTTCCTGCGGGAAGGGCTCGTGGCCGGTTTGTTTGATCTGGGAGACACCCCCAGACCCCCGGCAGGGGCTGCGGCCCCTGCACCCCTTCACAGACCTCACGTTTCTCCGCTCTGTGCCTGGTTCCTTGCTCCATGTTCCTTTGTGGGTGACATGTGCGCGTTGGTGAACGCGCGGCGTCGTTCTACCTTCGCATCATCACGCGAAGGAGGACAACGATGAACGAAGAAGAGCTGCAAGACGTGCAAGAAGAGCTGTCGGCCGCGCGATCAGAGCTCGATCGCATGCAAGGGATCACGGCGGACCGCGAAGCGCGGGCGGCGCACCTCGAGTCGGAGCTGACGGCGCTGCGCGAGGAGCTCGCCGGGGCGCGCGAGCAAGCGCAGTCTCATGCCGAAGAGCTGCGCGCGCAGAACGAGTCGCTCTCAGCGCAGGTGCAGAGCTCGGCGCTGCGCTACCGAGAGCTGCTGTTGCAGCAGTCGCCCGAGCTGCCGGAGGAGCTGGTCACCGGGGAATCGGTGGCAGAGATCGATGCCGCGCTGGAGCGGGCGCGTGAGACCGTATCGAAAGTGCGGGGCCACCTCGAATCGCACGCGCAGGCTACTCGGGTGCCGGTCGGCGCGCCTGTGCGCTCGGCGCCGGACCATTCGGGGCTGAGCGCGGAGGAGAAGATCAAGCTCGGCCTGCAGCAGAAGGGCGGCTGATGCCCTCGCAGAGATACGCCTGGCGGGGCGGGTTATTGACTAGTTATTGGAGAGTCGGCACCTAATTGCTTAGGGGATTCGCCGAATTTGGCGAAGTTGGCAGTGATGTGCCTCTCGGGGCTTCAGCCTTCCCTGCGCCTACCGAAATAACCCTTTGGAGGCACTTAAGGCGTTGCAGTTCCGCGACGCCGCGCCTTTGCGACGCAGTTAGACGTGAGGTGACCCCGATGGCACATCTAGATACCGGCACACGGAGAACGAAGAGCGCGGCGCTCAAGCTCGGCTTTGGCGTCGTGTTTGGCGCCCTGGTGGCTATCGCCGTCTTGGCGATGGGGCACGATCGGCCGGCCAGCGCGCTGGTTGGCGCCGTAGCGGGCCACGGATTCTCGGTCGAGGGGACCATCCTCACGAACAGTGAGTCGGTGAACCGGATCGATCTGCCGGCCGGCGGGACGGCGAACAGCGCGCTCGCCATCTCTGACACCGACGGCTCGCCTCCGCCTACAGTGACCGTGGACGGCAGCAGCCCGGACGTCACCTGCTCCGGAACGCCGAGCGGCGCGACTATTTCAGCCGACTGCTCGTCGGTCATCCAGAACCTGGATGTAGAGGTGGATGACGGCATCACAAGCTACAAGATCATTGGTGCGACCTACCTGACGACCTCCGCTCACAGTGAAGACAGCGGCTCTGGGCCGACCAGCTTCGGCATGGGCGGCATCATCGGGCTATGCATCACCGAGACGACGCTCGGCACGTGTGTCAACATCACATCCCCCGGGACCTACCCCGTCAACATTTCTAATTTCGCGACTGGCTCGGTACAGGTGCTAAAGGTGACACCTCGTTCGATTGACAACAGCATCACCGGGAGCGGCATCACTGTGACCGGCCTTGTCGTGAACCTGACGCTGAACGCCTTGATTGGCGGCGGCACCATCAGCGCGAACCTGATCGAATCGGACAGCTTCATCGGTACGGCGGCCACCGAGACGCCGACGCCGACGGATACACCGACGGACACGCCAACAGACACGCCGACGGCGACCGATACCCCGACGCCGACGGATACGTTCACCCCGACGAACACATTCACGCCAACGGACACGCCGACGGATACTCCGACGGACACGCCGACGGACACCTCGACGGATACGCCGACGGATACCCCGACCAACACGGCCACAAACACGCCGACGGCGACGGATACGCCGACCGACACGCCGACGGATACGCCAACGAACACGGCGACGGCGACAGACACGCCGACGGATACGCCGACGAATACAGCGACCGACACGCCGACGGATACGCCGACAGACACGCCGGTCAATACGCCGACGCCTACGGACACGCCGACGAATACGCCGGTGCCGACGGACACGCCGACCCCGACCGACACGTTCACGCCGACCAACACGCCGGTGCCGACGGACACGCCGACCCCGACCGACACGTTCACGCCGACGGATACCTTCACACCGACGGATACGCCGACGGACACGCCGACGCCGACCGACACGTTCACGCCGACGGATACGCCGACACCGACGGACACGCCGACGGTCACGCCGACACCGACGGACACGGATACGCCGACGGTCACGCCGACACCGACGGACACGGATACGCCGACGATCACGCCGACACCGACCGACACGCCGACGCCAACCGACACGCCGGTCGCGACGGACACGCCGACCGACACGCCCACGGCGACCTTCACGGGGACGCCGCTCCCGACGGATACGCCGACGATCACGCCGACGCCGACCGATACGCCAGTCGCGACGGATACGCCTACAGCAACGATCACGCCGACGCCGACGGAGACGCCGACCGTGACCCCGACGGCGACAGACACGCCAACGCCGACTGCGACCGACACGCCAACCGCCACGGCGACGGCGACGGATACACCCACGGACACGCCGACGGATACGGCAACATCGACGCCGACGGCGACGGATACGCCTAGCGACACGCCGACGAACACGCCGACAGCGACGAGCACGCCGCAGGAGCTGGGCTCCGGTGGGACGATCGCGGTTTCCGACAACGCGGTGGAGCCGGGCTCTGACGTGACCGTGACCGTCACGATCAACGACGCGACCGGCAATCCTGCCGCCGGAGTGCTCTGCGCCTTCAGCATCTTGAGCCAGCCCGGCTCGGACGCGAGCGTGCAGGACCTGCTCGCCAGCACGGATGCCAACGGCCACGCCTCGACGACGCTGCACACGGGCAGCACCGAAGGCACGGTCGACGTGCAGGCGCACTGCGGCGCGGTCACCTTGACGACGAGCGTCGAGGTGTCCATCGCGGCAGGTCCGCCGGCCTCCCTACCGAACTCCGGTCAGGGCTCCAGCCGACTGAGCAAGCACGATCAGCTGATCGCGATCGGGTTCGCCTTCTTCCTGGTGCTGCTCGGACTGGCATCCGCGCACACCGTCCGGACGATGCGCCGAGCGCGCTAGCGAACAACAACGGAAGCAGCAGAAGGCCCCCGAACATCGGGGGCCTTCTGCTTTTTGGTGACAAGCGCGCCTTGGCGGTCGCACGAGCCCACCGTATCCTCGCGTTGTCGCTCGCGCTGGTGGGCGAACAATTCGTCAAGGGAGGATCGGGAACATGGCACTGACGCTTGCGGAGTCTGCCAAGCTATCGACGGATCTGATGCTGGCCGGGGTGATCGAAACGATCATCAAGGAGGAGCACGTGCTGGACCAACTGCCGTTCGTGGAGGTGATCGGCAACAACTTTGTGTACAACCGGCTGAACACGGAGCCGACGATCTCGTTCTTCAACGTGGGCGACTCGTGGACGGAGAGCACGCCGGACTTCACGCAGATCTCGGTGCAGCTCAAGATCCTGGGTGGCGACGCCGATGTCGACAACTTCATCCAGGCGAGCCGGGCCAACGTGCAGGACATCGCGTCGGCGGTGATCCAGCAGAAGGCGAAGGCGCTGGCGCGGAAATGGGCGGACACGTTCATCAACGGCGACACGTCCGTGGACGCGAAGTCGTTCGACGGCATCGACAAGATCTGCGGCGCGCTGCCGGCGGCGCAGACCGTTTCGATGGGTACGAACGGCGCGACGCTCACGCTGGCGAAGCTGGACGAGATCATCGACGCGGTGAAGACGAAGAACATCGCGCTGGCGATGTCGCGGCGGAGCCGGCGCACACTGCAGAGCCTGGTGCGCACGAGCGGCGCCGTGCTGGAGACGCGCCAGGGGGCGTTCCTGGAGTGGGTGCAGGTGTACAACGGCGTGCCGGTCTTCGTGAACGACTTCATCTCGGACGCGAAGACCGTCGGCACGTCGACCGACTGCTCGACGATCTACTGCTTCTCGATGGGAGAGGCGGACCAGGGTGTCGTGGGGCTGACGGGCCCGGGCGGCATCCAGATCGAGAACGTGGGCGAGCTCGAGTCGAAGGACGCGACGCGCCACCGCGTCAAGTGGTACACGAGCATCGGTGTGCTGAGCACGCTCTCGCTGGCGCGGCTGATCGGCGTGCGGCCGTA
>JBGQHA010000202.1:0-5406 GCA_041497735.1 Dehalococcoidia bacterium
ACACCGGCCTGATGCGCCAGTTCGCCCCGATCGAGATCGGCCAGGGCGGGATGGAAGCCTGGGACGAGATGGGCCATCCCTACGGCGAGCGTTGCATCGACGCCTGGACCGAGTACGCGCCGAACGTCCGTAACGCGGTCATCGAATGGGCGCCCTACACCCCGCTCGACATTTCCCGCCGGATGGTGAACATGGTGCGGGGCGACTGGATGGGCGGGCTCATCGATCTGGACAACCTGCTCACGGAACGTCCCTGCCCCGATCTTTCGCAGTACCGCACGCCGCTGGAAGGGCTGTACATGTGCGGGGCAACGCAACACCCGCACGGGTTCATCACGTTCGCACCCGCGTATAACGCCCTCCAGGTCATCGCGGAAGATCACGGACTGGAACGATGGTGGCAATGATCGATAGCAGCACACGCAACGGGCACTCGCCCATCAGCATCGCCGCTGGCGAAGAGGCTAGCGGCCTCGCGAACATCGTCGGTCAGTATCTCGATCAGTTGCTCGGCGACTCCCCGCAGAAGCGCTTCGAGGCGGCCGCACTACGCGGGAACCTTGGGCTCCTCGCGCGGGAGGGAGACGTCGCTATCACCATCGTCTTCAGCGACGACGGCATCCGCATCGAGGAAGGGTTGTCCGCGTCAGACGCCCTCATCAGCGGCGCGGTTGAGACGCTGATGCATGTCCTCGCCGGCCGCGCCAACCCCGTCTGGGAGGTCGCCGGCGGAAGCATGGCCTTCCGGCCCGGCCTCCGGCAGCCGCTGTTCGGCTATCGGGCCTACAAGCTGATGCGGCTACCGGGCGTCCATCTGTGGAGCGGCGTGCCCCGGCCGGTCCTGGCCGGCGCCGCCGCCGCGCTGGGCGCGGTGCTGCTCGTGTACAGCGTTCGGCGTCGGGCCCGAGGAGATGCTCATGACTGATGCGACATTCGATGCGGTGATCATCGGGGCGGGACACAATGGGCTGACGCTGGCCGCTTACCTCGCCAGGGCGGGGCTCTCCGTCGGCATCTTCGAGCGGCGCCACGAAGATGGCGGCGGCGCCGACACGGAAGAAGCGACGGTCCCCGGCTTTCATCACAACCTCCACGCCCAGTACATGGAATTCATCGATTACATGCCCGTGTACCACGACTTCGAGCTGGAGAAGCTGGGCGCGCGCATGCTGTATCCGGAGACGCAGCTCGGCATCACCTTCGCCGACGGCCGTCCGCCGCTCATCCTCTACCGGCCGGACCTGGAGGAACAGACGCACAAGAGCATCGCTCAGTACTCGAAGCACGACGCCGACGTCTGGTGCGAGCTGAAGCGCAAGGTCATGGCGAAGGACCGCGCGCTCGCCCGGATGCTCTACACCAGCGCCGAAGAGGACGGTACCGGCCAGGTCGCTGCCAGCGCGTTCGGTTCGGTGATGGGCCTCTGGGCAGAGCTTGGGTTCAAGCCCAGCGACCTTGGCAAGGCGCCAAAAGTGCTCATCGATCACCTCTTCGAGTCACCGGAGCTGCGCACGGCCCTCTACCGCCAGTGCATCGAGTGGGGCGCCAACGTGCACGCCGGCAACGGGGCCGGGTTCCTCATCTCCGTCCTGTGGCTGAGCGCGATCCACAAGATGTCCGTCGGCGGCACGCACACGCTCGCCCACGCGATGGCGAACGCCTGCATGAAGCAAGGCGTCTGCATGCGATTCACCAAGCCAGTCGTGCGCATCCTCGTGCGCGACGGGCGCGCCGCGGGCATTCAGCTCAAGGATGGCACCGAAATTGAGGCGAAGAGGCTCGTTGCCTCCAACGTCGACCCGAAACAGACCTTCAGCGACTTCATCGGCGACGAAAACCTGCAGCCTTTCCGCCGCGAGCGTCTCTCCCACTGGCGCTTCGGCCCGGAGCACGTGCTCGGCACACCTTCCTTCGCGTTGCACGAGCCGCCGGCGTACAAATCGGCCCGCTGGAACCCGGACATCGACCGCTGCTTCTACACCATCGTCGGCTTCGAGACGCCCGAGCAGATGTCGGAGTACATTATCCAGGCATACGGCGGCGCCATCCCGGACCGCCCCGGCGCGGGCACTTGGGTGAACTCGCTCTGGGACCCCACCCAGGCGCCGCCCGGCAAGCACGCCATGAACGGCTGGTTCTTCTTCCCGCGCGCTTCCTGCCTCACGCCTGAGGAATGGGACGAAGTCCGCTCCACCTACAACGACAAGTTCCTGCGGCTGTGGGGTGACTACGCACCGAACATGACCCGCAAGAACGTCATCGCCCAGCGGCTGTACACGGCCTTCGACATAGAGCGGAAGATCGGCATGCCCGAGGGAGACTTCTCGCACGGCCGTGCCGGCGGCGGCATCGCCGCCGGCTTCAGCGCCTACCAGTACCGTACGGAGATCCCCGGGCTCTATCTGTGCGGCGCCTCCGCCGGCGGCGGCGGCATCAGCGCCGCGCCGGGCTACAACGCCGCCAAGGTGATCTGCCACGACCTCGGCCTGCCCAAGGTCTGGCAGCAGTCCTGCCGCGACTATTAAAGGAACGTTGCCATGAACGCCATCTACACCCAGCCTTGGTACGAAAGCTTGAAAGAGATCCTGAACCGCAGCGACGACGTGACGAAGAGCGCGCCGCGCGGTGTCTGGCATGTGCTGGCCGAGATCCGAGGAGACGGCGTTTCACCCTATATCTCCCCGGCGGAGCAGAAACGCTTCGCCATCGTGCTCAACGACGGCAAATGCGATAGCTACGAGGAGCTCTCGGAGGCGCCGCCGCGCAAGGACTTCGAGTTCATCCTCCAGCTGCCGGCGTCCCTCTTTGAGCGCGTCGTCGCGAATTTGGCCGACCCGGTGGAGGCCGGGCTGAAAGGGGCGATCAAAATCACCGGAGACATGCGTGTCCTCATCCAGAACGCCGAGCTGGTGAACGTGCTCTCGGAGATCTATCAACGCGAGGTCGAGACGGACTGGCCGAAGGGCAAGCCCCCCTACGCCGGCGAGGCCGCCGCGCCGATGCACCACGCCGCAGGAGCTGCACCATGACCGCTTCCAGCCTCGACCTCCGATCGTTGGGTACGAAACAGACCGCTCTGAATCGCTCGTACACCTCGTGGGAAGATCTGTACCGCGACAAGTGGACGTGGGACCGGGTCGTCAAAGGCACCTGCAACCGCGCCGACTGCATCGCCGCTTGCTCGCTGGACTTGTTTGTGAAGGACGGCATCGTATGGCGGGAAGAGCAGAACGCCATTTACGATCAGACGAACGAGACTGTGCCCGACTTCAACCCGCGTGGCTGCCAGAAGGGCATCTGCTATAGCGATCTGATGTATGACGCTTCTCGTATCAAGTACCCACTGCGACGGGTCGGCGAGCGAGGGTCTGGCAACTGGGAGCGCATTTCCTGGGACGAGGCGCTGACGGAGATCTCGGACAAGGTGTTGGACGTCTGCAAGGAGGACGGCCCGGAAAGCGTCATCTACGACTTCGGTACAACAAACATCGATTTCGGACCCGGAACGCCTGCTGAGCAACACCTGACGCGGCTGATCGGCACGACGTCGCTCGATGAGTGGGCCGGCGTGGGCGACCTGCCAATGGGCGCGATCCAGACCTGGGGCCTCTTCAACGCGGATGGCACGTCCGACGACTGGTTCAACGCAGACACGATTATCGTGTGGTTGGGCAACCCCGTTTACACGCGCGTGCCGGACGTCCACTTCATGTTCGAGGCGCGGTACAAGGGCGCTCAGGTTGTCACGATCGCGCCTGACTATAGCGCCACAGTGGTGCACTCTGACCTCTGGTTGAACCCGCGCGTTGGCACAGACACTGCCCTGGCGCTTGGGATGTGCAACGTGATCGTGGAGGAGGGGCTGCAGAAGAAGCGCTACGTGCAGGAACAGACCGACCTGCCATTCCTGGTCTGCGAAGACACCGGACGCTTCCTCCGTCAGTCCGACCTCGCCAAGGATGGCAAGGATGACGTCTTCTACGTCTGGGACCTGGCCACCAAGGCGCTACAAGAAGCACCGGGGACGAACGGACAGCCGGAGGCGTCGATCTACCTGGGCGATCTCGACCCCGCGATGGAAGGCGACTACCAGGTCGACCTGCTGGACGGCCGGAACGTGACGGTACGACCTGTCTTCGTGGCGCTCAAGAAGCGGCTGGACGAATACACACCCGAGCGGGCGGCTGAGATCACAGGCGTGAGCGCCAGCATGATCCGGCGTTTGGCCCGCCGGGTGGCTGAGAGTCCCGCCACGATGATCTTCTGCTCCTGGGGGGCATGCAAGCACTACCATATGGACCTGACGCAGAGAGCCATTATCCTGCTGCTCGCGCTCACCGGCAACACGGGTAAGCGCGGCGGTGGTATGCGCATCGGTGCCTGGTGGAATATGTCGTTCAGCTATGACAAGGCCATGGTAGGCTTCCTTGCCGCCGCGGGCGAAACCGAACGCCCAAAGGTTCGCGACCTCGAGAACGCATTCAAGACCCTGATGAAAGCTAACTCGACGATCAGCCCAACGATGCCGTTTCTCTACAAGCACGACAAGGGCTACGCGAAGTTGGTCGACACCCCTGGCTATCATGATCCCGATCTGAAACGGCCCATAAGCGAGTACATGCAAGAGGCGTTTGACAAGGACTGGATGCCCGTTTATCCCAGGGACGGAAAGACGCCGCGGGTCTTCCTCTATACGGGCATGAACCCGCTGCGCCGCTGGCCGGCGCCTGATGTCATACGGGAAAACCTCTGGGCCAACTTCGAGTTGATCGCGACGTGGGAGTTCCGCATGTCCAGCTCCGCCATGTACTCGGACATCATCCTGCCCGCGGCTGGCTGGCACGAGAAGTCCGGCGTTAAGTTCACCCAGAGCTACGTGCCGTACGTCTGCGTCGGTGAACAGGCCGTGGAGCCGCTCTACGAATCGAAGAACGAGTTCGACATTATGGCCCTCCTGGCAGCAACGCTCGAACGTCGGGCGAAGGAACGGGAGGAAGCGCCGTACAAGGACGTGTTCGGCAACGAGCACGATCCGCGCGACATCGCCCGGCTTTGGAGCCATGACGGCGAGTTCGGCGAAGGCGATGCCGAGAAGGCGCTGGGTGTCCTATTCGAACTCTCGCCTCCGGTTGGAGACGCCACCTGGGAGGAGGCCGCTAAGAAGGGAGCGGTACGCGTGAAGTCGACAGGAGGCTACGGGCCGATTACCGCCATCACGAACGACGTTAAGGAAGGTGAGACGCTCTACCCGTTCGCGTGGTTCGTTGAGGGCAAGGAGTCTTGGCCAACGCTCACCGGACGGCAGCAGTTCTACATCGATCATCCGTGGTTCCTAGAAGCCGGCGAAGAGCTGCCTATACACAAGGAGCCGCCTCCGGCCGGAGGTGACTACCCGCTGCGTATGAC
>JBGQHA010000203.1:0-5401 GCA_041497735.1 Dehalococcoidia bacterium
ACGCGGGAGGGTGGGGTCGCTCCGGAGACGATCGTCGGTTTCATCAGCGGCCCGCCAATTTCAGCGGATGTACGCGTTCAGGACCTAAGCTATGCAACCGGACTCGGAGGCTTCGACTTCACGATCACATTCGATGCGAATGTGGCGAGCGTGCCTTCCATCGCTCTGGGACCACTTCTCGGGAGCACCGGACGTACCGCTAGTTGCGCTACCCCAACAATTGCCCCGGGAAGCGTGAGCTACAGCTGCAGCACGCTCGGCAGCGCACCCGACGGGCCGCTCGGATCGGGCGTGCTGGCGGCGATCACCTTCCAACCCGGCGCCAATTTCGGCTCGACGAACCTGATGTTCGCGACGAGCCTCTTGGACGATATCACCGGCGGCGTGCCGATCAGTCACGAGCCTCTCACCGGCGGGATGCTGATCGGCAAGTGCGGCGACTTCAATGCCGATCAAGCGATCACGGTCGGCGACATTCTGCTCATGATTCTGCAATTCGGTAGCACTGCAGGACCGCCACCAAGCGCGAACTGGGACCCGCGTTTCGACGTGAATAACGACGGGAGAGTCAGTGTCGCCGATATAGTCATCGAAGTGCAGGAGTTCGGCAGATCGTGTACCGCTCCGTAACGGGTTCGACTGACTGCCGGCGAGCAGCGGAGGCCGGACCGAGAGCTGATTACCGAGGCTCCATTAGGCTCGTACTGGCGGCGCCTTGCCGCCGGGAGCGATCGCCTCTGCAGGCGAGGCGCGCCGCGCGCAGCTGCTCCGCCATCTTGATCTCGGGAAGCCAGCGCAGCCACGACGGGAGGTACCAGTTCGCCTCACCCAGGAGCTTCATGCTCACCGGCAGGAGGATGGACCGGATCACCGTCGCGTCGATGAAGATCGCCGTCGCCAGCCCGAAGCCGAACTGCTTCGGGCGACCAGTCTGCGGAGATTAGCAGACTCCCGATCAGCCTCGCTATCATCATCCCATCGTCACACACCAACTCCCCTCTCCTCTCAGGAGAGGGGAACAAAGGGGAGAGGTCGACGCATGAAGATCACAGAGGTCAAACTCCGCACCTTCGTGCTGCCGCACAAGGATCACCCGTTCCACCCCACCTGGCAGCCGTTCCCCAGCAACAGCCACCGGCTGCAAGTCGTCGAGGTGCACACCGACGAGGGGATCACCGGCATCGGCTCCGGCGGCGTGCTCACGCGGCTGAACACCACCGCCGGGCTCTTCGTCGGCAAGGACCCGCTCGCGATCGAAGAGCACCTCGAGATGCTGAAGACCGTCGCGTACTTCATGGGCCGCCCCTGGGCGATCGAGATCGCGCTCTGGGATATCGCGGGCAAAGCGGCGGGACTGCCGCTCTACAAGCTGCTCGGCGGCAAGCGCGACCGGCTGCTCGCCTACGCATCGACGGGCGAGCTGCGCCCGAAGGACCAGCGCGTCGACGACGTCCTCCGCCTGCGCGACGAAGGCTTCCGCGCGACCAAGCTGCGCTTCCACAGCGCGAACCCACGCGACGACCTCCCGACCCTCGCCGCCGTGCGCAACGCCGTCGGCGACTCGATGACGATCATGGTCGACGCGAACATGGGCTGGCGCTACCCGGCCGACCTCTCGCCGCGCTGGGACTTCAAGACGGCGCTGATGATGGCGCAGGCGATGGAGGAGCATGACGTCTACTGGCTGGAGGAGCCGCTCTGGTCCTACGATTACGACGGGCTCGCCGAGCTGCGCCGTCAGACCAAGGTGCGCATCGCCGGCGGCGAGCTGAACCTCGGACTGCACGAGTTCCGCGAGTACCTCCGCCACGGCTGCCTCGATGTTTACCAGCCGGACTGCACCTTCGCCGGCGGCATCATCACCGCCCGACAGGTTGCCGGCATGGCGCACGCCGCCGGGCTGCAGTTCTCACCGCACACGTGGTCGAACGGCATCGGCGTGATGGCGAACCTCCACCTCGCCGCCGCGATGCCGAACTGCCCGTTCATCGAGTTCCCCTACGACCCGCCCGCCTGGCCCGTCGAGGCGCGCGACTTCGTCCTCACAGAGCCGGTGCGCATCGACCGCGACGGCTACTGTGTCCTGACGGACAAGCCCGGCCTCGGCATCGAGCTGGACGAGGACGTTTGTCACAAATACGAGGTCGCCTGAGCCTCGATCCGCGTTGATCGAGCGCAACGGCGTCCTTATCCTTGAGTCGCCATGCGTCTGCGCCACCTCGCCGTGAGCCTGCTGCTTATCACGTCCGCTACTGCCGCCATCGCGTGCCGCGGTGGTGGCAGTAGCAGCCCGGCCCCAACCGCAACCGAGCCTCCCCTAACGCCGCCCGCGCTCCAGACACTGGCCGCGCCGCCCACGGTCACGAGCGACCAGCTCCAGATCACCGACATCACCGTGGGCACCGGCGACGAAGCACAGGCCGGCGACTTCGTCTACGTCAACTTCAACGAGTGGCTTGCGGACGGCACGTGGATCGACACCAGTTTTGGCAGCGACCCGACGCCGGTTCCCGACCGGCTTACCTTGCGAACGGGCCAGGTGATCGCCGGCCTGATGAAGGGAATTCCCGGCATGAAGGTCGGCGGCAAGCGACGGCTCGTTATTCCGCCGGAGCTTGGCTTCGGTCCGGCGGGAAGCGGCAACACCGTCCCGCCCAGCGCCACACTCATCTACGACATCGAACTCGTCCGAGTGTCGCACCCGTAAGACACCCCCATTCGGCTGATTGACAGGCACGCCTTGCGGCGTCAAAATACGCCTTGCCTGGCGAGAGGGAGTAGGCAGCGACGATGTCAAGCAGCCCGGCACCGGCACCTGCTCCGATAAGCAAGCGTGATGTCACGCGCAACGTGATTCTCGACGCGACGAGCCAGCTCGTCGCAGAGAAGGGCGTCGACGGCTTTACGATGACCGACGTCGCCATACGCGGCAGGGTCAATCGGGCGCTCATCTACCACTACTTCCACGACCGCGACACGCTCCTCTTCGAAACGATCCGGTACATCGTCGGCCGGTACAACGAGATCGCTGCCGCGCCGGGCGGTGATCCAGTCGAGCGCGACCTGCGGATGCACATCGACCACCCGGAGATCGGCCGCTTCTTGTTCCACCTCATACTCACGGGCAAGCCGATTCCGCACCTGAGCTCTCGTATCACGAGCGCGATCGATGACCTGGAGCGGCTCAAGGCCGCCACTCGCCCGGATTCTTCAATCGACCCCACGTTTTCCATCATCACCGCGTGGCTGGTACAGCTCGCGTGGAGCTGCGCCCGGGACGAGATCGCGCGGCTGCTCGACCTGCCGGTCGAGGAAGCCGACCGGCGCTTCATCGCGAACGTACGCAGCGCATCCACCGCGGTGCGCGGCCGCCTGCTCGCCAACACCTCCTCCGAGTAGCCGGAGCGCATCGAGTTTCGTCCGGCGCGCGGGCCAGCTATGCTTATCGATGCCTGACCCCCTAGCCGACCGCCAAAGGAGCACGTGTGACAGAGCCACTGACCGCATCAGAGTTGGAAGAGCTGCGCAAGATCACCACGCCGACGATCGCGAATGCCATCGAGACGTTCAAGGTGCGCCTGCGAAACGAAGGCTTCACGGACCACTCAGTCCGCTGCTTCTTCCCCGAGCTCGGACCGATGGTCGGCTACGCCGTGACGGCGAAGATTACGGCCCGAGAGCGTTCGGAGAAGGCGCTTCCGCCCTGGGACTTGTGGGCCACCATGGAGTCCGTGCCGAAGCCCCGGGTCGTCGTGATCGAAGACATCGACTACCCATCGCCGGTCGGCTCGTACTGGGGCGAGGTGAACGGCAGCATCTACAAGGGCCTCGGCTGCGCCGGCGTGGTGACGAACGGCGGCGTGCGCGACCTCGACGAAGTGCGCGCGACGGGCTTCCACTTCTTCGCGTCCTGCGTCCTCGTCTCGCACGCCTACGTACACCTTGTCGAGGTCGGGACGCCGGTGCGCATCGCCGGGCTGGTGGTGCAGCCTGGCGATCTGCTGCATGCCGACCAGCACGGCGTCTGCTCGATACCGCTCGAGATCGCGCGCGACGTACTCAAGGCGGCCGAGAACCTCGAGAAGATCGAGCGGCGCATCATCGACTACGCGCGCTCGCCGGACGTGACGGCGGAAGGGCTGCGCAAGCTCATGGGAGGCGGTAGTGCGTCAGAACACCGTTAAGCAGGCCTGGGCCGAGGGCAAGATCACCTTCGGGGCCTGGCTCTCCATCCCAAGTTCGTTCTCGGCCGAGGTGATGGCGCACCAGGGCTATGACTACATCACGATCGACATGCAGCACGGCGTCATCGACTACCAAATGGCCGTCACGATGCTCCAGGCGATCTCGACCACGAGCGTGATCCCGTTCGTGCGCGTGCCCTGGAACGAAGCGGGGATCATCGGCAAGATGCTGGATGCCGGCGCGTACGGCATCGTCATTCCGATGGTGAACTCGCGCGCGGAGGCGGAGGCGGCCGTCGGCGCGTGCCGGTACGCGCCGCAAGGCTATCGCAGCTTCGGGCCGATCCGCGCCGCCTACTACGGCGGCAGCGACTACGCGACTGAGGCGAACCGCGAGATCGCCTGCATCCCCATGATCGAGACGACGCGCGCCATCGCGCAGATCGACGAGATCCTGTCGGTGCCCGGGATCGACGCGGCGTACGTCGGGCCTGCGGACCTGAGTCTCACGCTGGGGCTGCCGCCGCGCATGGACCACGACGAGGCGTCGTTCGAAGAGGCTCGGCTGGCGATCGTCGAGGGCTGCCGGCGGAACGGCGTTGTGCCCGGAATCCACGCGAGCGCTTCGCTCGCGATGAAGCACGCGCAGGCTGGCTATCAGATGATCACGATCTCCTCGGACACCGGCTCGATGGCGGCGCAGGCTGCACAGGACCTGCGATTCGTGAAGGGCGCGCCGGAGGGCGAGCAGCCAGTCTATCGGTAGCGTCACGAGCCTAGGCCCCACTATTGTCATTCCGAGCGAAGCGACCTGTCCGCCGCAGGAGGAGGAATCTGACCCCTCGATGAATGCGTTGCCCGTGCGCGCGGAAAAACCCGGATGACCAGAAGCTATCGAGTCGTTGCCGAAGGACTGGGCTTCACCGAGGGGCCGGTCTGGACGCAAGATGGCCGCCTGCTCGTCACCTCCATCAGCCACGGCGTGATCTACGAGATCGATGGCAAGGGCGGCGGTCGTGCCGTCGCGAAGACCGGCGGCGGTCCGAACGGCATGACGGAAGGCCCCGACGGCGCCCTGTACGTTACACAGAACGGCGGCATCTTCGGCACGAGCAGTATGTCGGACTCGCGAGCCGAGCCCGGCATCCAGCAGATCACAGACGGTAGCGTGCGGCACATCGCAACAGGCCTCGGCGCGCCCAACGACCTCTGCTTCG
>JBGQHA010000204.1:0-5379 GCA_041497735.1 Dehalococcoidia bacterium
AAGCGAGGGATCTGTCGGTCCCGCAGGGACGGCCCCTTCGCATACGCCTACCCAGGAGCATCGCCATCGCTACCGAGACCAAGCCCGCGCCCGCCGCCGTATGGCAGGCGCGCACCTATCAGCAGCTCATCAACGGCGACTGGCAGCCGTCGACGACGGGCGAGGCCTTCGAGCGGAAGAGCCCCGCCACCGGCGAGCTCGTCGAGACGATCGCCTGGGGCGCCGTCGAGGACGCCCGGCGGGCGATCGATGTCGCGCGCGCCGCGTTCGACGCCGGCGCGTGGCCAAGCGCTCCTGCCAAGGACCGCTCGACCCTGCTGCGCAAGATCGCGACGAAGATGCGCGAGGAGCAGCAGGCGCTCGGTGAGCTGCTCTCGCGCGAGGTCGGCAAGCCGGTGCGCATGGCCGTCGCCGAGGTGCTGCAGTCGGCCTGGGTGTTCGACTACTACGCCGCCCTCGCGCTCGACATGAAGGGCGAGGCGATCACGAACTTCGCGGCGGACGCCGTCGGCATGACGGTGCACGAGCCGGTCGGCGTCGTCGGCATCATCACGCCCTGGAACTTCCCCATCTCGCTCGTCTCGTGGAAGCTCGCGCCGGCGCTGGCTGCGGGCTGCACCGTCGTGATCAAGCCGTCCGAGTTCACGGCTGGCATCTCGTTCGAGCTGGCCCGCATCGCCCACGAGGCCGGCGCGCCGAACGGCGTCGTCAACGTCGTCACCGGCCCGGGGCCCGTCGTCGGCGCGGAGCTCGCGGCCAGCATGAAGGTCGACAAGGTCGCGTTCACCGGCTCGACGGCCGTCGGCAAGACGATCATGAAGGCGGCGGCGGCCAACGTTAAGAACGTTTCGCTCGAGCTGGGCGGCAAGTCGCCCAACATCGTCTTCCCGGACGCCGATATCGACCACGCGCTGCGCGGCGCGCTCTACGGCGTCTACATGAACACAGGGCAGGTCTGTCAGGCGGGCACCCGCCTCTTCGTGCACGAGGCGATCAAAGACGAGTTTCTCTCGCGCCTGCTCGATATGACGAAGACCACGAAGGTCGGCGACCCGAACGATACGTCGACGACGATGGGCCCGCTGATCAACGAAGCGCAGCTCGGCAAGGTGCTGCGCTACATGGAGATCGGCAAGGAGGAGGGCGCCGCGCTGCTCTGCGGCGGCGGCCGGCTCACCGGCGAGAGCTACGACTGCGGCCTCTACGTTCAGCCGACGATCTTCGACGGCGTGCGCAACGACATGCAGATCGCGCAGGACGAGATCTTCGGGCCTGTGCTCTCCGTTATCTCGTTCAGTGACACGGACGAGATGCTCCGCCAGGCGAACGACACGATCTACGGCCTCGCCGCGGCGGTGTGGACGAAGGACCTCAATACCGCCTTCAAAGTCTCGAAGGGGCTGCAGTCGGGCACGGTGTGGGTGAACGCCTATCACAGCACGAGCATCGTCTTCATGCCGTACGGCGGCTACAAGCAGAGCGGCACGGGCCGCGAGATGGGCCACCAGGGCCTCGAGGAGTATCTGGAGATGAAGGCGGTCCAGATCAAGCTGAATTGATCGTTCGTTATCCCTTCGCCAGGAAACTTAGGAAGCCGGCTCGGCGCCGCCTGCGGGGAGAAACCGCGCGATCCGGCCGGGCCCGTGGGTGAAGATGAGGTAGACGGCGAGAGTCACCAGGCCGGAATAGGCCAGGTTCCCGTCGAACACCACAGCGAGCAGTCCTCCGAGCGCGACGAAGGACAGATCGAACCTTCGCTCCACGTTCGCGGCGAGGAGCACGTGCTGGAATCCGACAAACAGGAGCAGGATTCCGAAGAACGGGAACGCCACGACGGAGCGTACCATTAGGGCGGTCGCGCCGAACGCAAGAGCGATCGCGATCAATGTGATCCCGGTTACCGTCGTAGCCATCTGCGATCGCGCCCCCAGCCGGTAGTGCGCCGTGAGGCCGCCCGACCCGTGACAGACCGGGAGACCGTGGAAGAAGCCCGCCCACAAATTTGCGACTGCGATGCTGAGCGAGATGCGACGGGGCGTTGCCACAGATGACCGGGCGGGGAAGTACGTCTTTACAGCATCAGCCGTTGCCACCACGGAGTTCGCGATCGTGAGCGGGAGCTGCGCGACCAGCAGCACCTTGGTCGCCGTCACGAACTCACCTCCGTGCGGAAACGAGGCCGTAAGCCCCACTGGACCGAATTCCAGAGCGCTGGCTGAACCCCGCCCGAGTACGAGGCCGGCGCCGACCCCCACGCCGAGCACCACAAGCGACGCCGGCGCCAGCGGCCGCTTCGTGAAGAGGACGAGCACGAGAATGCCGGCGCCCGCAAACAATGCGAGCGGCATGAGATCGAGCGGAGACCCCAGCCATCCGTGGGTGCCCGCTGGCGCAATCGGCTTGTCGAAGAGCTTCAGCGCGCCCTTGATCAGAAGATACGCCAGGCCAAGCTGGATCCCGCGCACCACGGGTACCGGCACCCACGCATAGATTCGGTCCATGGCGCCGGAGAGCGCGAGGATCGCAAGCGACAGACTCATCAGGAGTGCCCCTGCCGCAATGACGCCGGGGCTGAGCTGCTCGGCGATGGCGATCGCGGCGAACGCTTTGAGCGGCTGCACCGGCATCGGAAGGCGGAAGTACCAGCCTGCGGCAATGTAGGCGATGCCAGCCCCGAGCAGCGTTGACGTAGGGTTGAGGCCGTTGACTGCAATGAGCGACGCTTCGAGGGGAACAAGCAGCCCAAGATCGGCGAACGCACCGCTCACCTCCGCCCGCGTGAGTCTGGGCGGTGACCGCAGGCCGGCCGGCAATCGGATGCTCATGACGAAAAGGATAGCAAAGACACCGTTCGCGTTCGTCCGGCGGCCCGCCCACCCGTACCAAGTGCTGGGTATGGCCTCGCGGCGCGATTGGTGCGTCGTGCTCAGCCCCAGTGGTTGTCCCTCGTGCCGCACGAGGTATAGTCGACATGTCGATGACACCACTCGAACGCGAAATTCTCAGTGATGCGGTGGACGACTGGTTCGGACTTTGGGAGGCTACCGCCCAGGCAAGACGACTCTTACCCTCGATGAGCGATGCGGAACGCCACGAACTTTCGAGGGACACCCTCAAAAAGATGGTGAAGGAAGGGCTGATCTTCCTCTGCTTCTTTAAGCACGAAGGGAACTGGGAAGTTCGTATCCCCATGGAAAAGACTGACTATGTTCTGGATGACGTTACGAACTGGCAACCTGAGGGCGGGTGGCATATCCGCTTTGCGGCGACCGAGAAGGGCCAGAAGGTGTATTACGCCCTACCACGGGTCGATTGAACACCTCACTCGTCTTTCGGCTAGAGATCTAATAACTCGACGGGTTTGCTACACTTCTAGAGAGCTGGCGGGACTCGGCTAACCAACCGGCATCCTGAGGAGAGGTTCGAGCTAGACCGTATGGAGCTATCCACGACCACGCGACCGAAGGCGAAGCGAGCTTCAAGCAAGCAGCTCGCGTCGCGCGATGATATCCGGAACGTGGCGATCATCGCCCACGTCGACCACGGGAAGACCACGTTGGTCGACGCCATGCTGCGCCAGTCCGGCCAGATCGACGCGCGCGTGGTGCTGCCCGACCGCGTCCTCGATTCCAACGAGCTAGAGCGCGAGAAGGGCATAACCATCCTCGCCAAGAACACCGCCGTCCGCTACGGCGACGTGAAGATCAACATCATCGATACCCCCGGCCACGCCGACTTCGGCGGCGAGGTCGAGCGCGGCCTCACCATGGTCGATGGCGCCCTCCTGCTGGTCGACGCGTCGGAGGGGCCGCTGCCGCAGACGCGCTTCGTGCTGCGCAAGGCGCTCGAGTCGCACCTGCCGATCATCCTCGTGATCAACAAGATCGACAGGCCGGACAGCCGCGTGCGCGAGGTCGTCGACGAAGTCTACGAGCTCTTCCTCGAGCTCGAGGCGACTGAAGATCAGTTCGACTTCCCCATCGTCTACTGCAACGCCCGCGCGGGCCAGGCCTCGCTCGATCCGGAAGTGCGCGGCGTCGATCTGAGCCCGCTGTTCGATGTGCTGCTCTCGCGCATTCCCGCGCCGACTTACGACCCGAAACACGGCTTCCAAGCGCGCGTGACCAACCTCGACGCCTCGCCGTACGTAGGGCGGATCGCGCTCTGCCGGATCCTGCACGGCACGATCCATGCCGGCCAGACTGTCGCCTGGTGCCGGCTCGATGGCACGATTGAGAACACGAAGGTGATGGAGCTCTACGTGGCGGAGGCGCTCGAGCGCGTGAAGACGGCAGAGGCGGGCCCGGGCGAGATCATCGCCGTTGCCGGCTTCGGCGACATCATGATCGGCGAGACGCTGGCCGACCCGGACGATCCGCAGCGGCTACCAGTGATCCACGTCGACGAGCCGAGCATCTCGATCACGATCGGCATCAACACGTCGCCGCTCGCCGGCCGCGAAGGCTCGCTGCTCACCGCGCGATTGCTCAAGAACCGCCTCGACGCTGAGCTGCTCGGCAACGTCTCGATCCGTGTGTTGCCGCTCGACCGCCCGGACGCATGGACCGTGCAGGGCAGGGGCGAGCTACAGCTCGCCGTCCTCGTCGAAACGCTGCGCCGCGAGGGCTTCGAGATGACCGTCGGCCGGCCCGAGGCGATCACGCGCCGGATCGACGAGCGTCTGCACGAGCCCGTTGAGGCGCTCAGCCTGGACGTGCCCGAGGAGTACCTGGGCGTGATGACGCAGCTCATGGCGGCGCGCAAGGGCACCCACCAGAAGACCGTGCACTTCGAGACGGCGGGCCGCGTCCGGCTGGACTACTTCGTGCCCTCGCGCGGGCTGATCGGCTTCCACACCCAGTTCCTCACGACGACGCGCGGCACCGGCCTCATGCACCACGTCTTCCATGCGTATGAGCCCTGGTTCGGCGAAATCCCGTCGCGTTCTACGGGCAGCCTGATCGCGGACCGGCGCGGCAAGATCACCGCCTTCGCGATGGTCAGCCTGCAGGAGCGCGGCACGCTCTTCTTCGGCCCGAGTGTCGAGGTGTACGAAGGCATGATCATCGGCGAAAGCCCCCGGCCCGAGGACATGGACGTCAACCCCACGCGCGAGAAGAAGCTCACGAACATGCGCGCATCGACGTCGGAGAGCACCGAGAAGATGACCCCGCCCACAAACCTCTCGCTGGAGCAGATGCTGGAGTTCATCCGCCAGGACGAGTGCCTGGAAGTGACCCCGCTCTCCGTCCGGCCGCGCAAGGTGGAGCTGACGGCGCAAGCGCGCGCCCGTCAGCGCGGGCGCACACGCGAGTAGACGTCGGCTTCTCGTGGGCGACCACATCGGGTCGCCCCTACGATCTCCGCCCTACATCGAAA
>JBGQHA010000205.1:0-5325 GCA_041497735.1 Dehalococcoidia bacterium
ACCAATACGCCAACGGTCACGAACACGCCGACGGTGACAGATACGCCGACCGACACCCCGACACCGACAGATACCTTTACGCCAACAGCAACGGACACGGCGACCGACACGCCGACGCCGACGGATACCTTCACGCCGACGAACACGACAACGCCGACCAATACACCGACCGACACCTTTACGCCGACCAATACGGCGACGGCTACGCCCTCGCCGACCTTTAGCCCGACGCGCACGAGCACCCCAACCAGCACCGTGGTAGTCGCGACGCTGGTGCCGACGAAGACCAACACGCCGACGCGCACCTCTACACACACGAGCACGCCGACATTTACACCGTCGCCGACGGACGTGCCTGGACCGGCGATGCAGGAGGTGGTCTTCCCGAACTGGAGCAAGTCGCCGCCCGCGTGCGGCCCTGGGGTCGTCGGCCGGACGTGTTCGCTGCTGCCGAGCTCGTTCTTCAGCATCGATGTCAAGAGCTCGCCGCCCACGGGAGGATTCAGCGGCTATCAGATCGTCATCCGGTACACGGGCAACCTGACGCTCTGGGACCAGCAGGGCATCACGGAGAACCGCTGGCCGGGTTGCCCCAACTACGGCTCGGACACGCTCACGCCGCCGGCGAACGGCCAGCCCGGGCAGTACGTCCTGGTCTGCAAAGGCACGCTGCAGAGCTACAACGGATTCCTGGCCAACATTCACTTCTCCTGCAGCTCGGCCGCGAGCGACGGGCAGATCGACATCGTTGGCGGCGCCGGTGCGATCGTGAGCTTCTTCAACCGCCCGTCGATCTACGGCAACCGCATCTGGCTGAACTCCTACACGAAGGGCAGCTCCCAGGTCGCGGACTCGGTGCACATCCACTGCGGCCCGCCCACCAACGTCGGCCAGGGCTCGGGCGCCGACACGGACCACGACGCCTGCGGCGATACGCGCGAGCTGGGGCCCAACGAATGGCTCGGTGGCCGCCGGGACCCGGTGAACCAGTGGGACTTCTTCGACCCGAACCACGATGGGATGCATACGATGGCCGACGTCCTCCTCGTCGCTCAGCAGTACGGCCGGACGTCGAGCTCGCCGGACTACTCACCTGCCTACGACCGGACGCTCCTGGGCCCGAACTACTGGAACCTAGGCCCGCCGAACGGCAAGATGAGCATCGACGACATCCTCTTGATCGCCCGGCTCTACCACCAGAACTGCAACTGACGCCGACCGCCTCCTGGCATAGAGAACTCGCCAGCCGTACCCTCTCAAGTACGGGGAGCGAACGAAATGCAGGAGGACTTCCCTGCGGCCGTCTAGCGCCGACCCTCGCAAGCCCGCACGTAACCCCGCCTTCTGGGCGACCGCGATCGCCCTGATCGTGCAGCGCATGCTACACGGCGCGTTCTCACAAGCGCCCTTCGCGCCGTACGCGCTCGCCGAGTGGGTCGTGCGCAAGAGCCCCGGTCCGCTCGCGACCTATGCGATCGACCACCTAGGCCATCGGGCGTTGCCTTCGATCGGTTACATGATCGTCGCCGCAACGCTGGTGCTGGGTTTCGTCCTCGGCCGCCGATCGCCCTGGCGGCTGGCGGCGATCGCGCTCATCTTCACGGTGGCGGCGGCGCGACTCGATCCGCTGCCGGGCAGCGCGGGCGGCACGGCAGCGTCTGCGATCGTCGCCGCGCTCACCGTGCTCGCGGCCGCGACTGCGTTCTCGCCTGCGCGAAGGCCTGACACGGAGGACGAGGTGAACTGGGGACGCCGCCGCTTCCTGGCGGGCACGAGCCTCGGTCTCATCGTAATCGGCGTCGGTGGAGCGGACCTCGTTCGCACGGGCGCGCAGGCGACGCCGACCGACGCCGTTCGCGCGGACCAGCCTGCGGTTATCCCGATCGACCCGACGTTCATGGACGTGCCGGGCAATTCGCCACGCGTCACGTCGCGGGGCGATCACTACGTCGTGGACATCGACATCGAAGACCCGAGCATCGGCGCGGCAGGCTGGCGGCTCGCAGTGAACGGCGTGGTACAAACGCCGCAGTCGTTCTCGCTTCTCGATCTGCAGGGCATGAAGACGGGGGAGCAGCTCTACACGGTGACCTGCATCTCCAACAACGTCGGCGGCGATCTGGTCAGCAACTCGCGCTGGACGGGCGTCTTGCTGGACGATCTGCTCGACCGCGCCGCCCCGCTATCGTCGGCCGTGACGCTGCTGGCGCACTCGGCGGACGGCTACGAGGAAGGCATCCCGCTGAGCGAGATCCGCAACCACGGAGCGCTCGTCGTCTTCGGGATGAACGGGCAGCTTCTGCCGCGAGCACACGGCTATCCGGCCCGGCTGCTGTTTCCGAACCACTATGGAATGCGCAGCGTGAAGTGGCTGACGGGGCTGAAGCTGCTCGACCACGACCAGACCGGCTATTGGGCGCAGCGCGGCTGGGACCGTGAGGCCGTGATCCGCACGGAGTCGCGCTTCGACGTGCCCAGAGACGGCGACACGCTACGATCCCCGATCGTCTGCGCGGGCATCGCGTGGGCGGGCACTCGCGACATCGAGAGCGTCGAGGTGTCAACCGACGGCGGCGCCACGTGGCAGCAAGCGCAGCTCGAGGACTCGCTCGGGCCGCGTTCGTGGCAGCGCTGGCAGACGACGATCGACCTCCCACCGGGCAGCTACACGCTCGGTGTGCGATCGACAGACGGCAGCGGCATGCAAGAAGACAAGACCGTCCGTCCGCCCCACCCTTCCGGCGCGAGTGGCTATCACCTGATCACTATCGGCGTCGTAGCGTGATCGAGACCGATCGCGAGCTGTTCGTTCCGTCTTACACGCTGCGGCGCAGCTCGCGGCGCCGGAGAACGATCGAGCTGTCGATTCACCCCACGATGGGGCTCGTCGTCGCCGCGCCGGTGCGGGCTACACAGCGCGAAATCGAAACCTTCGTGCGCAGAAAAGCGCACTGGATCCGCCGGGCGATCGACGACGCTCGCACGCGCAAGCAGCAGCTCGAGCGGCGTTTCGTCACCGGCGAGCCCCTACCCTACCTGGACAGCACGTTAGAGCTGGTCGTGCTGGAGGCGCGGAACGGAACTCGTCCGCATGTCGAGCGCGCCAGCGACCGCCTCCACGTCGAGTTGCCGCATACCCCAGGCGACGAGGAACGCCGGGCCGCAGCGATCGCCGTCATCGAGCGCTGGTACAGGGAGCGGGCGCAGGAGGTGCTTTCGGAGCGCGTCCGGCATTTCGCCGCGCTCGCCAGCGTCAGCCCAACAGGCGTGGTGGTGAAAGATCAGAAGACGCGCTGGGGGAGCTGCGGAAAGCACGGCACGTTGTACTTCAACTGGCGGCTGATGCTGGCGTCCATGGCAGTGCTCGATTACCTGGTCGTCCATGAGCTGTGCCACCTGCGACAGCGCGGACACGGCCGCCGGTTCTGGCGACTGGTCGCTGCCGTGCTCCCTGACTTTGAGGAGCGTGAGGCGATGCTCCGCCGCGACGGCTGGCGGTACCGGCTGTCTTCGCCGGTGTAGGCGCGCTAGAGGCCGACGAGGCGTTCGCCGCGCTCCCGGACCTGGTTCGCCTCGAACAACGCGATGCCGACGAGAAATGTCGCCGGGGCGAGCTTCCAACCCTTGCGCTGCTTGATGGCCCATGCCGTCCACTCTCCCGCCATCGAAAGCGTGACGGCGGCCGCCAAGAAGCTGAATCCTGCACGGATGAAGTGTTCCCTCATATGCGTCGCCCTATGGTAGCAGGCCCTCACCGGCGCTGCCACGTCTGTCTGTCACCCGGCGGCATTCTTTTCCAGTGCGACGATGAACTGCCGGCTGGTGTTCGTGGTCACCCGATCGACGCCAGCCGAGGCGAGCCTCCCGAGCGCCGCGAGCGACTCAGGGCCCCTGAGGTCCAGCGTCCACGCGCTCACGGCGACGCCGCGTTCGTGCAGGAGCTCCGCCAGCGACACGCCGTCATCCTGCGCCTGCAACAGCAGTCCATACTCGATGAAGAGCTCGACGGCGGTTGGGCACTGCGCCAGCAGGACCTCGAAGCGGTCGCGCAGGTAGTCCGCGACCGTCTGCGCGCGTCCGAGCGCGAGTAGATGATCGTCTCGATAGCCGTACGCTCCCAGGCGCCCGGGCAGTGGAGCGTCGTCTCGCGCGCCGGCGCGAATGTAGCGGTCGGGATCGAATCCGAGGCGGAGGCCGGGGACCGCGCCGGCGAGGGCGCGCAGGTTCCAATCCTGACCGGACGAGACGATGACGCGCCCTTCCAGCGGCCGCACCAGCTCGCCGAGGGCCCTGGCGCGCTCGGGCGTCAGCGGTCGCCAGTCCTTGAGGTCGAGCTGCAGCTCGGAGCTGTGGCCGCGCACCAGCTCGACGACTTCGCTCAGCAGCGGCAGCCGGGATGAAGGATCGCGCTTGTCGCGCAGCTCGAGCGCCTCGGCCCGCGTCAGCCGTCCGACCGCGCCGGACGACATCGATACTTCCTCCAGGCGGTTTGCGTGGCACACAAGGTAGTCGCCATCGGCCATCGAGTGCACGTCGATCTCGATGCGGGCCGCGCCGGCGTCAAGACACTCGCCGATCGCCGGCAGGGAGTTCGGCAGCCCGACGCCGGCGAGCAGGGCGCTGTGGCAGGTGAAGGAGACCTCGCGGCCGGCGACTACGGCGCTGGTGGCGAGCATGCGGGCAGGGTAGCACGTGGTACCATTCACCTACCTCTCGTCACCAGAGTCGATGCGTCTCCTATCGCTCCCACGCCTCGTTGCTCTATCGAGCGTTACCTTGTTCTTATTGAGCGCGGGATGCGGCGCGCGCGACACATCATCCCTTCGCACTCCGCGAACGACGCTCCCGGCAGGGTCGGCAGCGTCGAGATCAGCCGCGGTCACGCCCGTCGCCACGGCGGAGACGCCGCAGCCGCACACCTACACCGTCGCGATCAGCGCCGGGCACGGCGGCCCCGACAACGTCGGCGCGGTGCACAAGAACGCCCAGGGTGAGGTCGATCTCGTCGAAAAGGACCTCAACCTAGACGTCTCGCGACGCCTCGATCAGCTCCTGCGCGCCGGCGGCTACCGGACGGTGCTGATCCGCGACGGCGACTACAGCCTCACGCCGGCCGTCCCCGGTGACTTCGCCGCCACGACGCGTAACGAATCGCAGGCGCGCGCGGACAAGGCGAACGCGGCGGGCGCCGACATCATCCTCGCGATCCACCACAACGGCTCAGATGATCCAAACGCGTCAGGTACGTCGGTCTACTACAATCTCGACCGCTCGTTCGGAGCGGCGAGCGGAGTGCTGGCGACGGACATCTACAACGAGATCATC
>JBGQHA010000206.1:0-5320 GCA_041497735.1 Dehalococcoidia bacterium
AGTAGGTCGCCCGCGGGTTCACTTTGAGATAGTCGTAGTCGTACGTTCGGACAGATTCGACCATGGCCGCGCAGAGCTCTTCGGCGGACCACTCCCTGAGGAAGTCGTGCCCCCAGAAGCTGGCAGGCACGCGGTCGACGGGCTCGCCGCGGAGGGCGGCCTGGACTCGCTCGCGCTTCGTCATTGAAGGCATGGCTTGCGCGGCCAAGCTAGCACGGGCCCCTTGCCCTAGCAAGCGCCCTTAAGGGAACCCACTAATCGACCGAAGCTAAGTGTGGACGGAAATCTGAGGACAGGCACATGGCTTCGGAACGCTGGCTAGAAGACCTTTCTGCGCTGACAGCGAGATCGATCCCTGCCGACGAGGCGGTGGAATCGGCACTGCGTCTGCTCCAGGAGGGCCTCGGCGCCCGCGACACGTTCCTGATCTATGGTGACGACGGCACCTTCGGCCGCTTCTCGAGCGGGCCGGAGCTGGGGCTGAGCGACGTTGCGCTCTGGCTCGTGAACAGAGAGCTGACCTCTCGTGCGACGCCTTGCGCGTTCGACGTGCACGATGGGCATGTGCTCGACTTCCGCGACGCGGCCGGCGACCAGCCGTGCGAGTATGTCGCAGCGATTGTGCCGATGGCGAATCCGGCGGGAGAGATGGTCATTGCGCGTGGATCCTGGTCTGACGGGTTCGGCCAAGAGCGCGAGAAGGCAATTGGCGTGGCACTGCCGGCGACGGCCCTGGTCTTGCTGCGAACGCTGGACGTGAACCGGGCAGAACGGCAGCGCCATCAGCTCAGCGCACTCGCCAACATCGCACGTGTCTTGTCGGACGCCGAGGACCTCGAGACGGTGCTCACGAGCATCGCTGGGACGATAGCGACGGTCACGGGCATCGACTACATCTCGATCGATCTCATCGACCCGGATGGCGCGGTGCGGCTGCGCTGCTTCAACACTGCCCGAGAAGGGACCGAGCAACTCAGAGAACGCTGGAAGCGCGGCGCGAACCGGTCCGATCCGATCCGCGACATCGTTGTGCAATCGCGCAAGCCAGCCTTCTTTCCGGATGCGCAGAACGACGAACGCCTCCCTGAGAACGGCCGCTCCTATTTCCAGAAGACGTTGCTGCGTTCGACAGCAGTGCTGCCACTAGTCGCGAAAGACGAGGCGCTGGGCGTGCTTTCTATCGCGTCGCACCGGCCGCTCGACTTCAGCACGAGCGAGGTAGAGCTTTTGGAAGGGCTGGCGGCGCAGGTGGCGAGCGCCGTGAAGGGCATCCAGCTCTACCAAGAGCTGGCGGACTCCCGGCAGGAGCTGCAGCGCCTGAACGAGCAGCTCTCAGAGAGCATGACGATCGAGCACCACCTGGCGCGGACCGACCCGCTGACCGGCGTCCCGAACCGGCGCTACCTGGAGGAGGTGCTCGAATCGGAGTGCGCGCGGGCGAGCCGCTACAGCCTCTCGCTAAGCCTAGTGATGATCGACATCGATCACTTGAAGCACATCAACGACGGCTACAGCCACCCCAAGGGCGACGAAGTCATCCGCTACACGGCGTGGCTGGCGCGCGAGACCTGCCGCCAGGCGGATGTCGTCGCTCGCTACGGCGGGGACGAGTTCGTCTTCGTGCTGCCGAACACCGGCCTTGCGGAGGCATCGATCCTGGCCGAACGCTACCGGCAGCGCCTGGAGGAGGAGCCGCCCATAAGCGCCACCGGCGAGGCGATCGCGCTGACGGTCAGCCTTGGTGTGGTTGAGTGGGACCTGGATACCATGACGGGCCCGGCCTCGCTCATCGATCAGGCGGACCGGGCGCTCTACGCCGCAAAGGCGGCGGGCCGCAACCAGACGATGGTTGTCACCCGCGAGGGTGTGCGCGCAGGCTAGTTCGCCGCCACCGGCGCCTCCATCAGCGCAACCAGACTGATTTCTCCGAAGAGATCGTCCTGCTCCGCCCGGAGCTTGAGCGACTTGATCAGCTCGAGCACCGCCAGGAACGAGACGATCACCTCGAGGCGCGAGCGGCAGCTCGAGATGAAGGCGCGGAAGCTGAGCGTTCCGCTGCGCCGGATCGTCGAGGTCAGCTCCGCCACCTTCTCCTCGACCGTGACGATGAGGCGCGGCATGACGACAGCCTGCTCTTCCTCCGGCTGGCGCGCCAGTACTTCCTGCACGATCTTCGCGAGCTTCTCAACCGTGACACCGTCGAGGCCGGTGGGCACAGGCAGTCCTGTCGGCGGCGACATGCGCGGGTAGCTGTGGAGGCCGCCGTCAGCCAGCTCGCGGAGCTGCGCCGCGGCTTCTTTGAAGCGGCGGTACTCGCGCAGGCGGCGCACCAGGTCCTCGCCCAGGTCTTCCTCCTCTTCGTCGGGCGTGAGCGGGCGCGGCAGCAGCGCGCGCGACTTGATCAGCAGCAACCGGGCCGCGATAGCGATGAACTCGGCGAGCGCGGCGGCATCGATCTGCTCGCCGGAGCGAAGGAACGAGAGGTATTGGTCAGTCACCTGCACGAGCGAGACGGCCGTGATATCGAGCTGCTCCTTCTCGATCAGGAACAGCAGCAGGTCGAGCGGCCCCTCGAAGACGGGCAGCCGGAGCTGGAAGGCGTCGGGGTTAGGCTCTGGGTCGAGGGTCATCGAGAAGCAGGATAGCAGAGGCGCGACCGGGGTTACACTACGCCTGCATGGCGGGCGGCCGGCGGCTGTACCTGATCAGCGGGCGCGGCGTCCTCCTCTGTACGGGCGCAAGTGACTCCAGCGTGTCGCGACACGATGCAGGCGCCGCTCCCTTGGAACATGGGGTCGGGCCAGCGGGCGCTCGCCCGGCGTTGGACGGAAGAAACGAGCCTTCCCCATCTCGACGAGGCCGAGGTACGTGATCACCATCAGCACCAAGATCGCGAGGAAACCGAGTGGGAGCGGCGTGAAGCCGAGCACACCAGCCAGGGGCGAGAACGGCAGCGCCAAACCAACAGCCACACAAGCCAGCGACGTCACGAGCAACGGGGCGCTCGGCCGGCTACTGAAGAACGGAACACGCCTGGTTCGGATCACGAAGATCACCAGCGTCTGCGTGGCGAGCGACTCGGCAAACCAGGCAGAGTGGAAGAGCGTTTCACCGGCGTGAAATACCCAGATCATAACGCCGAAGGTCATGAAATCGTAGATCGAGCTGATCGGCCCGAAGAACATCATAAACCGGCGGATGAACGCCGTGTCCCAGTGCGCCGGGCGCTGAAGCAGCTCCTCGTCGACGTGGTCGGTCGGGATCGTCATCTCACTCACGTCGTAGAGCAGATTGTTGAGGAGGATCTGCGGCGGCAGCATCGGGAGGAAGGAGAGAAAGAGCGAAGCGCCAGCCGCGCTGAACATGTTGCCGAAGTTGGACGATGTGCCCATGAGCACGTACTTGATCGTGTTTGAGAAGATGCGCCGGCCCTCCACGACGCCGTCGGCGAGGACGCCCAGGTCCTTGTGGAGCAAGATGACGTCGGCGGCATCCTTCGCCACGTCGGTAGCGGAGTCGACGGAGATACCAACGTCGGCGTCGTGAAGCGCGACGGCATCGTTCACACCGTCTCCTAAGAACGCCACATCGACACTCAACTTCCGCTGCGCCCGGATGATGCGGGACTTCTGTTCCGGCGTCACTCGCGCGAATATCGTCGTCGAAGGAAGGACAGCCGCCAGCGCGTCATCGCTCATTCCATCGAGCTCACGACCGGTCACCGTGCCGGCCACTGCGATGCCGAGGTCCAAGCAGAGCTTGTTCGCGACCCGGTCGTTGTCGCCGGTGACGATCTTGACCGAGATCCCGAGCCGATGCAGACGCTCCAGCGACGCGCCGGCGTCAACCTTCGGCCGGTCGATGAAGGTGAGAAGGCCGGCTATCGTGAGGTCACGTTCGTCTGCCGGGCTGAGGTCAGAAAGACCCTGACCATCACGCGTCGCAACGGCGATGACACGGCTGCCTGCCTCAAACTGGCGGTCCAGTACGGAGCTGAAGGACTCGGGCACCTCGCGACAGCGCGCAAGCACCGATTCAGGAGCCCCTTTCGTAATCACAAGACGGTCGCCGCTCTCATCTTCGACGAGTACGGACATCAGCCTGCGCTCATAGTCGAATGGCGCCTCGGCCAGCCGGCGGTGTCGCGATACGGGCGCTTCCCTCGCTTGCTCTACCTCCCAGAGCGCGCGGTCGAGCGGGTTCCCCCCGACGGCGACCCCGTCCTGCACCGCCGCAGAGTTGCAGAGCAGCCCCAAAAGGAAGACCTCTGTTGACGGTGCGCCGGCTGTGTCGAGCGCCCCTGCGAAGGTGATCTGCCCCTCCGTGAGCGTGCCGGTCTTATCGGTAAAGAGCACCTCGATGTTGCCCAGGTCTTCGATGGCGACGAGTCGCTTCACGATGACCGACTTGCGAGCTAGACGGCGGGCGCCGGTCGACAGGCTAATCGTCACGATGGCCGGTAGGAGCTGCGGCGTCAGTCCGACCGCGATGGCGAGGGCGAAGAGTGCGGCCTCCAACAACGGTCGGCGGAGCGCCGCATTGATCGCAAAGATCGATAACGTGAGTGCCGCCGTAACCTGCACAAGCAGCACCGAGAAGTCGCGCAGGCCGAGCTGGAAGGCGGTCGGTGGTTGCGTCTCGCCGAGGCGGAGCGCGATGCGGCCGAACGCAGTGCGCGCGCCGGTCTGCACGACGACACCCGCGGCCGTCCCACCGCGCACGACCGTGCCCATGAAGGCGCACGACGGCAGGTCGATCGACGACGCTTCGGGCGGCGATGGCGCCGGGGTCTTCTCGGCCGGGATCGCTTCGCCGGTGAGGACGGCCTCGTCACACTCAAGGCTGTTGACCTCAAGCAGCCTGAGATCCGCCGGTACGACGTCGCCGACGTCCAGGCGCACGATATCGCCGGGCACTAGGGCCGTCACATCGACGGCGGTGGCACGACCGTCGCGGAGCGCGATGGCCGTGTGACGGATGCGGGAATGGAGGGCCTCGACCGCGCGCGCCGCGCGGTACTCGTTCAGGAAGCCAAGTCCGATGCTCAAGCTCATGATGGCGAGGATGATCAGGGCATCGGTTCGTTCTCCGACCACAAGGGACGTGGTGGCCGCCGCCACTAACAGAATGAGTAGCGGGCTCCTAAGCTGGCGAACTAGCACGTCCAGCGGACGCGCGCCGTGGCTGCGGATGGCGTTGGGGCCAGCCTGGCGGAGCCGCCGAGCGGCCTCCTCGCTGGTAAGACCCGCCTCCGAAGTGGCGAGTAGCTTTAGGACTGCTGGTATCTCGAGGCGGGCCGTGTCCGCGAGATCCGCGGACG
>JBGQHA010000207.1:0-5311 GCA_041497735.1 Dehalococcoidia bacterium
GCCCCGCCTCTTGTTCTTCTCTCTGTGGAACGTTACCAGGCGCTACAGTCCGCACCGTACTGGTGCACGGTGTGGAGAATGTCGTTAACCTTGACTTGTCCGTCACCGGTCCGGTCGAAGACGCCACCGCCGCCGGCGGCATTGTAGTGTTGCACTTCGGCTAGAACGTCGACGATCCGCACCTTGGCGTCGTTGTTGGCGACATCATCGAAGTCGAGCGGGTTCGTCGGGTCCGTTGCGACCTTGTCGCCCAGCGCGTGCTTCTCCTCGGGGTAGTCACCGCAGTGGTCGCCGTCTGTGTCACTCGCCTTCGGGTTCGTCCCGTCGGCCTTCTCGTCCTTGTTCGGCAGGCCGTCGCCGTCGCTGTCGTCGTCGCAGGCGTCGCCGATGCCGTCCTTATCCGTGTCTGTCTGGTCGGGGTTCGCGACGGCCGGACAGTTGTCCTTCTCGTCCGGTACGCCGTCCGCATCTTGGTCCGGCTTCGCCACCGTCGGTTCCGGGGTGTCCTTTGGCACTTCGGTCTCGGTCGCTTTCGGTTGCTCGGTTGGTGTTGGCGTCTTGTTCTCACCGGCGAAGGTGTGCCCCCCGACGACCAAGAGACCCAAACCCAACGCGGCACAGGCGACGAAGAGAATGAGCAGTCTACGCATGTCCGTACCTCCCTGTGTAGCTCCCCACTTCTCGGGACGATCTGAAACTCAGCGAGCCAATGAGGTAAGCAGACTCCGTCTGCTCTGGTCGCGGCCAATACTAAGCTGCTATTGCGGGTTCTGTCAACTCTACTTGAGCTGCCTCGGAAGCTTGTGCTCGCTCGGTGTGATACCGGAGTCGCGCATCTTATCCAGCTCCTTGCGACGCAGGCGCTGCTTCTCCCGCTCAACAGTGATCTCACCCTTCAGCCTTCGCTTCGGCGGCTCCGGCTTGTTGACCTCGGGGTGCTCCCACTGGCGGAATGGCGCGGCAACCCGTCGCTTCACTTCCTTGCCGAGGTGCCAGTAGGTTCCCTTGTCCGGGATCTTGCGCGGGTAGCCCTCGCGGATCGTGAAGGCGTTGAAGCTCGTTGGCATGATGCGCTGGCCGCTGTTCTCGCAGACCGGACAGGGCGCCGGCTCTGCGGCGCGCCCGATCGGGCGGAGCGTCTCGAAGATGCCATCGCATGGGCGACAGTAGTACTCGTACAGGGGCATCGTGGCGCCAGTATAGCGCTTCGTTGCTGGTTGTTGGTCGTTGGTACGGCTCTCGATGACAGCGGGGCGGGTCGCGGAGCGGCGGAACCTCGGAACCAGCGGTCAGCGCTCAGCCACTAGCGGGCTAGCTGGAGTCATGCGCGTGCACGTCATCGACCGTGACGCCGACACGACGAGCGATCGATTCGGCGGAAGCGTAGGGATCGCTGCGGCGCAGGAGCTCAATCCGGTTGCAGACGGCGGCGTACTGGCGGGCGGCGGCGCTGGCGAAGGCTCTGGCGACGTGGAGGGTCTGGCGGGGCGGGAGTTCGCTGGTCATGATGTGTGCTCCTCTCGACTCGCAGTAGGCAAAGGATAGGACACGAGCTAGACATGTCGAAGGAAGTGATGACACTCTGGACTCCTGCAAAGGACAGCGTCGTGAACAGGAGTGTCAATGAATGAATGCGTAATGATCTTGCCGATATTGTTGACAGGCGGGCAGCAGAGACTTACTATTGGCATGTGGCGGGCCAGCGGCCGAGGAAGCGGCCAAGAAGGGACAGGTTGATGGCGGGACGCGGGGTGGCAAGGTTCCTCAAACGCCGCGGCGGCATGGCGATTGTTCTGCTTCTTTGCGCAGTAGTGGGTGGCTCCATCGCCGCGACCTGCGGGCGTGGCGGGCCTGCGGGCGTTGGGACGTCCACACCGCCGACAGCGATCACGCCGGCGCCGACGGAGACGCCCGCAGCCACCACGATTGCGACGCCGACCGACACACCGGCAACGACGAGCGAGCCGACGCAGCCCCAGGCGACTGAAGCGGCACCAACAGTTGAACCGACGCCGGACACGCGGGTGGCGATTAGAGATCTGCCGACACTAGACCAGATCCAGCTTGGGGCCGACGGCAAGTACTTCATCGCGGACCGCGGAGATGGTTGCGAGTGGACGGAACGAATGCGCACGGTGGACACCTACTTCGGTCTGGAGGTCGACCTTTCGACGAACTGCCCTGTCGACTTCGGATACACGTTTCGCCCTGATCGCGCGGAAATCGTGATTTTCTCGCCGTAAGTCTAGGGGAATATTCTTGGCGCTACGGATGGCGATTGGTTCCCTAGTCTTTCTCCTTTGGCTAGGCGGCGCTCGGGTGCCTTCCGCACCACGAGCGGTCGCCGATCATGCCGATGGCAACATGCCGGAATCCGTCAACTACTGGGTCGTAGGCGGCACGTTGGCGGTTTGTAACAGCAGTACCAATGTATCGACGGATCAGTTGAACTCCGCGATTTCAAGCTGGAATAGCGGCGTAGGCGGGGCGATCTTGGTTAGCGGTTGCACACCAACTTGGGGGGTGAACATCACAACCGTCACGGACGGCGGCTGCGGCCCGCCACCGCCTTACCTTGTCACTATATGGGCATGTGCGGACTATCCCACCGAGCCGATGGGGCAGCTTCGATTGCGGGTTGAGTCGGATATTCCATCCAATCGGGTGGTGGAGATCATGATCCATGAGTTGGGGCATAATCTCGGGTTTTGTCACTACCCGTGTAACGGGACGACCTGTAATCCGGACTCAGTCATGACCGCCGCGCCGTGCGGTCTTGAGCAGCTGCAGCAGGCGGACAAAGACAACTACCAGCACGGCTACCACGTTGACCCGGTCTCATTCCTTACCGCGAGTTCTCCTCCTGGAGGGAACCAGGTGAGCCTGACCTGGGACGCGAGCAGTATTCACAATGAGAATAGCTTCCTGATCGAGCGGCTGGACCAATGCACGGGAGAGTGGGTGACGGCCGCATGGGTCGGCCAGAATCTGACGGGCTGGCCCCTCTCAACCACCAGAACGCCGACGTCCAGTCGTATCGCGTGCTAGGTCTGGGCACAGCTTCCGCCAATGGCGGCGGCCGGGGGGATCTGGCAAGCGTCACGGTGAACGTTGGCCAGTCACTAACGCCACCCTCGACGCTTGGCTCGTCCTTCCCTTCGACGACGGTCAACCGCATCTCGTGGTCCAGCGTTCCGGGCGCGGATCACTACAAGGTTCGTACTGATACCTCTCCAACGGGCAATTTCTTCTCTTGCAGCGGCAACATCACCGACACCCAGTTTGACACGAGCGTGCCAAGCGCGGACGGCGATACGGCGTACCACAAGGTGATGGCCTGCGACAACTACGACGCGTGCAGCCCGATGACAACGCCGTTCACGCTTTCAGAGCGCGCCAACACTAGCGGCTGGAACTACGCGTTCACCTACTATAACAGCGCGGGTCTCATCAACTTCCAGTTCATCAATTTGATGCCGTTCAACCTTCAGCTGCAACTGCATGTTACGAATGGCAACTTAAGCAACAGCACACGGGTCACCAGCACCAACGGCAGCGATCCAACGCCCTGCATTGCGTACAACACCGTGAGCCCAATGATCGCCTATCCGGCGAGCTCTTTCGGAAGCCTCACCGTTGGCACGCTGGGCCACACCGTGCAGGACTCACTCCACTGCGGCATGGGTGACGGTGGCGACGGTGTGAACAACCGCTGGGGCTATCTTCCGCCTCCAGGGGGACCTGTTTCTGTGCCCGGGAGCGGACTCTGGGACATGGAGATCGGGCCGGGCATATTTCACTGCATCGCCAGAACCGATACAGATCCTGTTACGCTCGTGCTGAGCGCGACAACGCAGTGCTACTCGGAAAACGCAGCGGCCCTTGGCCTTGCCGGAGTCGAGCCGCCGTGTGACGCCCTGCACGGGAACATCAGCGGACCCGGCACGCCTCCCGTCCAGGCGACGCCAGCACCTGTAGTGGCCGGCGAAGGGAGCTGTGGCGGGCGGACGGCGCCCCCGCCATACACCGGCCTGCCACCGGTGATCCTCAGCAGATCATACGATCCGGTTACGTATACGGTATCGTACATCGGATGTTTCGCCGACGTCGGCGGCGCGCTTTGGCCGAACATTATCGTGCAGCTCTCGGCGCTGGGCACATCAACCACGGCGAAGGTGTACGCCGGGCAGACGAACGCGAATTGTGACGGCAGTCCGCCGACGCCCAGCGGTTCGTACAGCACGCGGTCGGTGACGATGACGGCAGCCAGTACCCAACGGGACTACGATGGCGACGGATGCACAGACCTTGATGAACTTTGGTTAGGGAAACGCAGCGGCTCTACATTCTGCGGGGACGATCCGTGGAACCCGTACGATACGCCATCGGGCAGCCCGCTGAACGTGACGGGGAGCTGGGACATCGTGATGGAGAAGACGCGGGCGGATGCCGCCAACGGCACGCCAGCGCCAGGCTACTACTACAACTGCAAGACGGACATCGCGCAGAGCGGGACGAGCCTGACGGCGCCGATCCTGTGCTATGTCGACAACCCCGGGGTGACTGCGAACCCGCAGGCGGCCAACTGTGCCGTGAACCCCGGTGGAACCTGCGCCAACGCCGCCGTCAACAACTGCCCGCCGGCTCCTGCTAAGTATTGCGGGGACGGCCTGCCGGGCGCGGCGCCTCCTGGCTGTGCTCAGGCGGGGCAGAGCCCGCCCGTCACCTGTGCGACTCTAGCAGGACAAGGCGCGGGTTGCCCGACGCTGCCGTGCGACGTGTCGCAGTACCAGTTCTGGCCAATCGGAACGAGCGAAGCGTGGCTCTTGGGATCGATCGGCGGCACGCCGGCGACGATCAGCCTGTCGGGCTGCCACGCGAACCTGGGCGGTGACGGCAACGTGTACATGCAGGCGAAGATCAACGCCTACACCGGCCTCGGCTACGGGAACCTGTATGCAAATGCGGGCTGCACAGCATCGGAGCCGCCGATTTCGGTGCGCATCTTCGCGGTGCGGCAGGCGCCGGGCGCGGAGCCATCGGCAGGCTCGCAAGACTCGGCAGGGAGATGGACGGGCTGTGGCGGGACCGACACTGCTGTCGGCTACACGCTCTGCCGCGACAGCGATGGCGATGGCTGCCCGGACCAGGTTGAGCTGACAAACGCGCAGGGATCTGGCGGGCTGCGCGATCCGCTGAACCGCTGGGACTTCTTCAATCCGGAGAAGGTGAACACGCCGCACAAGCAGACGGTGGCGGACATCCTCAAGGTGAATGCGCAATACGGCAAGAACCAGGGGAACGCCCTCTA
>JBGQHA010000208.1:0-5310 GCA_041497735.1 Dehalococcoidia bacterium
ACCACATGTCCTCGCCCAGCGCGCGCGACTGCTCCAGTACGCGAAACGTCTCGTCCGCGAGACCCCAGCCCTGCTCAGGGTGGACGTTGTCGCTCAGCGTATAGACGACCGTGTCGAGATCGGGCGAGACGTGCAGCCCGAGGAACTCCTCGTCGTCCGCCGTGTTGCCGATGACGGTGATCGACTCGGGATCGACGACATCGATCAGCCCGCGCAGGAACTTCGCTGCGCCCACGCCTCCTGCGAGAACGGTGATCATGGCCCGCCGCGCAACAACTGGACAAACTCGTCGATACTCAACTCTGCGTCCTCGAGGATGCCACGCAGCGTCCCTTTCGGCAGGTCGCCTCGATGCATCGGTACCGTCACAACAAAACGGGAGCCTTCCTTCTTCATCGAAAGGTGGCTCCCGCGTTGCCGATGCACTTGCCAGCCGGCTCGTTCCAGCGCCCGCACGACCTCACGCGGTCGAACGGCGGGAAGCCGCTCGCTCATCTCATGGCGACCTCAACCACTTCGTGTTCGGGGATGCTCAGGCCAAGCTCTTGTGCGCTCTCCAGCCAGAGTTGGATCGCTTCAGCGATGTGCCCGCGCGCCTCGTCCTTCGTCTTGCCATAGGAATGACAACCCTTTAGCAGGGGGCAGAAGACATGATAGCCGCCGTCTTCCTCCGGCTCGAAGACGACTTCAAACTTGCCGACGTTGCTTCGCTGCGCCATGTCGGTAGAGTATACCAGCGTCTGCTAAACAACCGCCTCTTCGCGCTCACGCCCGCGCGCGAAGCCGGCCGGGATCGGCGGCAGGCGAGGCTGCATGATCGCTGTGATAATCGCCTGGCCCAGCGCGACGAACGCCAGCCGGCGGAAGAACCCGCCGCGACCCTTCCCGGGCGCCAGCACCGCGAGCGTCGTCAGCACGCGCAGCGCGAACTCCGCACGCGGCGGCTCGATGGGCACCCAGCGTGCGCCGGCGTCCGTTATCTCGATGAAGCCGATCGGTTTCACGATGCCAGCGCCTCCGCCACCGCCTCCACCGCCGGAGCCCGTGCGCATCGACGACTCCGCCGCCGCCATCGCGCCGTTGGTGTCCGCGGGCGCCTGGCCCGTGCCGCCGCCGCCCCCGCCGCCGAACCCGAAGCCGATGCGCGCGACAGGCACGACCGTCACGCCGTGCGCCTCGACCGGCTCTGCGTACGCCGTGCGCGCGGTCAGCCGGTCCTCGATCCCTCGCGTCAACCGTTCGACGGTCTCCAGAATGTCCACCATGACGGCACCTCCTTGTTGCAGATCCTAACGAGGCCCAGACGCTCGTTCGTCCGCCTCGGCTTGTGCAAGCAATTCCTTGGTCTTCTGCACATCGGCTAATGCTCCGGCTGCCTCAAACAAGAGAATCGCGTGCTTAAGGTGATCCTTTGCAGTTGACCAATCTTGGCGTTGTGCTGCTGCGATGGCTAGATTCCCGTACTGCCTCCCTTGGCCCAGCACATCCTCCATTGCGCGTTCGATTTCAAGCGCCTCTTGAAGGAACTCTTCGGCGTCATTAGGCATGCCCGCGTTCAAGTAAGTAGTGCCTATGTTGCCGAGCACCTTCGCCTCACTGCGCCGGTCGCCTACTTCATGATATCGATTCACCGCTGCGAAATGGAACTTGAGAGCATCTTGTAGATTTCCCCTAGCCTGTTGCAGTAGGCCGAAGCTGGCTAGCGCTGTCGTTGTTCCCGATGAGTTTCCTTCTTGGGAGTTGATTCGTAATGCTTCCCTCAGCTCAGTCTCCGCTTCGTCGAACTTCTCTTGCTGTAGGAGCACCAATCCGAGATTTGCCAAGGAAGTACCCGCCTCGGCCTTCAGTTCCAATTCTCTGAAAAGGGCTATTGCTTCGCGGAACGCGCCTTCAGCTTGCGAGAATTCTCCCCCTTCGGCTAGTGCGCACCCTAGGCTTTGAAGAGAGACGGCTACGTCCCAACGGCGTGCTCCGGCACGGGCTGCCTCTAACGCCCGCATGTAGTGAGCTATGGATTCCTTGATATCACCCAAGTTAAGGAAGCTGGCTCCCAAAAGGACCTCCAGAACGATCTTTTCTTGGGGCGCAAGATCCCTCCGAAATGCTTCAAGCAGGCATTCGATAGCGTCTCGGTGTCGACCATCTTCGGAGAGTTGTAGGGCCTCCTTCAGAAGCCTGGCGGTTTGCGGACCTGCCGCTTCAGCCAAAGCCTCCGTGCTAATTTGCACAGTGCCCAGGAGTGGCCGGGCCAGGGTTTCCTGGATCTCCTCTAGAGCCCTACGAACTTCTTCGACTTGCCGCTCGGTAGCAGTCCTAGGGCTTCGGCCAAGAAGGCGATTCATGTAGTCCGCAAACGTCAGGACGTTTGTCGCGTAGCCGATCACGCCAAGTACAAAGAGGAAGCCGATACCAAAACCGATCCACACCGCTTCCATCTTCTACTCCGCCAAGTGTACCACCGTGACCCCCTCGCCTCCCTCTTCCGGCTTGCCGGTCTCGTACGAGTGCACCAGCGGGTGCTTCGACAGCAGGTCGCGCACCTGGCGGCGCAGCGTGCCCGTGCCGCGGCCGTGGATGATCCGCACCCAAGGCAGCCGCGCCAGGTACGCGCGGTCGAGATACTGATCGATCGTCGGCAGCGCTTCGTCCACCGTCTGCCCGCGCACCTCGATCTCCGGCGGCGGCGCTTCGACCGCTGGCTGCGCGGCCGGCGGTTCCATGGCCCTTGGCCCCTGGCCCTCGCCATGCTTCGGCCGCTGCACGCGCTCTACCTGCTCGAGCCGCACGCGGCCGCGCAGCGGGCCGAGGTGGATCTCAACCTCCCCGCGCTCGTCCGGCGACGATAGCGCCTCGCCGAAGCGATCGTACCCCGCGATCCACACCAGATCGCCCGGCTCGATCTCCTCCGGCCGCGGGCCCGTCGCCATCGGCGCCGGCTTGGGCCGCGGGCGCGACGGCGGCCGCTTCGCCTCGATCTGTTTGCGCCGCTCCAGCGCCTTCTGCAGCCGCTCCGCCGCGCGCTTCGCCCGCCCGCGCTCGATGGCAGACTCGGCCTGCACCAGCAGGTCGCGTACCGCCTGCGCGTCGCGCTCCAGCTCCGACGATGTGCGCTCCACCATCTGGTCCAGCCGCTCTTCCACCTCGGCCAGCTTTTCCTCCGCCAGCGAACGCGCCTCCTCCGCCTCGTCCGTCGCGCGCACCTGCGCCTCGCGCGCTGTGACCGCCTCGTCCCGCTCGCGGCGGATGTCGCTTAGCATCGACTCCACCTGCGCGACGTCGGGCGCGACGAACCCGCGGGCCGACGCGATGATCTCGCGCGGCAGGCCGAGCCGCTCCGCGATCGTGAGCGCGTTGCTCCCGCCGGGCAGGCCGATCGTGAGGTGAAACGTCGGCCGCAGCGTCTCCATGTCGAACTCGACCGACGCGTTCGTGATGCCCGGCGTGCTGTGCGCGAACGCCTTCAGCTCGCCGTGGTGCGTCGTCGCGATCACGAGGCAGCCGATCTCCAGCAGCCGCGACAGGATCGCGCGCGCCAGCGCTGAGCCCTCGACGGGGTCCGTGCCCGCCGCGAGCTCATCGAGCAGCACCAGGCTGTCGCGCCGCGCCGACGCCAGGATGTGGATGATGTTCCGCATGTGGCTGCTGAACGTCGAGAGCGACTGCTCGATGCTCTGCTCGTCACCGATGTCCACGTAGATCGACGAGAACACCGGCACCTTCGATGCGGCGTCGGCTGGCACAGGCAGGCCCGCCAGCGCCATCAGCGAGAGGAGCCCCGCCGTCTTCAGCGCGACGGTCTTGCCGCCGGTGTTGGGGCCCGTGATCAGCAGCGCCGTGTAGCCATCGCCCGCCGTGACCGTGATCGGCACGACGTCGGCGTGCAACAGCGGATGCCGCGCGTTCACCAGGTGGAGCTCTCCGCCCGCCTCGCCGATCCAGCGCTGCTCGGGGTCGGCGTGAGGCAGTTCCCAGGCGTCCAGCTCCTCGGCGAGGTGCGCCTTCGCCAGCGCGAGGTCCAGCTCCGCCAGCCCGGCCACCGTCTCCGCGATCGCCTCCGCGCCATCACCGACGAGCGCGCTCAGCGCGCGCAGCACGCGCTGCACTTCGCGCTCCTCCTCGAGCTGCAGCTCGCGCCACGAGTTGCCCAGCTCGACAACCGACAGCGGTTCGACGAACACCGTTGCGCCGCTCGACGACACGTCGTGCACGATGCCGCGCAGCTGGCCGCGCTGGTCGGCTTTCACCGGGATCACGTACCGCCCGTCGCGCAGGGTGACGATCGGCTCCTGGATCGCGTCGCGGTACTGCGTCGAGTGCAGGATCTCCTGCAGGCGCGTCTGCAGCCTGTCGTGCGCGATGCGCGCGTTGCGCCGGAGCGCGGCCAGCGCCGGGCTTGCGGCGTCCGTGATCTCCGCGCGCTGGTCGATGCTGCGCTCGATCTCGGCTACCAGCTCCGGCATCGGCTCGAACTCGCGCGCCAGCGCCGCCAGCAGCGGCGCCTCGTCCGCCATGCGCGTGATCGCCGAACGAAGCGTGCCCGCCGCCGCCAGTGTCGATGCGACGTCGAGCAGCTCCTGGGGCTGCAGCACGCCGCCGCGCGCAGACTTATCGACCGGCGCGCGCACGTCCCGCACGCCGCCCAGCCCAAGCCGCGACTGCTTCTCGCGCAGCCGGCGCGCCTCAGCGGTTATGCGCTGGCGGCGCACCACTTCGTTCCGATCGGTCGACGGCGTCAGCGCGAGCGCCAACTCTCGCCCGGCCGGGAACGACGTGTGATGGGCCAGCCGGTCGATGACCTTGTCGAACTCGAGGACACGCAGCGTATGTTCGTCCACGAAGGGATTGTAGCAAGGGCACTGCAGCCGGCCGATGAAGGCGGCTCGCCCGGCCGTTTCGTTGCTATCGGTGCTGAGGAGGACCTAAGTGCCGGGCGTGCGCGATCCCGAGCGAGTTTCTGGAGTACAATGTTGCCGTTGGAAGCGAAGCTGAGTCATGCCTAACCGAAACCCCTATCGAACCCTTCCGTCCGTGGACCGGCTCCTGGCCGAGGAGCGCATGCGGGCGCTCTCCGCCCAGTACGCGGGGGATGCGGTCGTGGCGCTGGTGCGAGACGAGCTCTCGGCGGCGCGGGCGGCAATCGCGCGCGGCGAGGAGCCACCGGCTGTCGGCGTGCTCGTGGACGCGATCGATCGGCGGGCCCGCTCCGCGTTGACGCCCTCGCTCCGTCCGGCGATCAACGCGACGGGCGTGATCATCCACACGAACCTGGGGCGGGCGCCGCTCTCCGACAATGCGATCGCCGCGATGGCC
>JBGQHA010000209.1:0-5306 GCA_041497735.1 Dehalococcoidia bacterium
CTAACCACCGTTCGCCCCCTCCGGGCGAGGTCCAGCCACTTCAGGTGGTGCGAGTCTACACGCACGCCCGAAGGCTGTCAATCCCCCCAAAAGGGTACAGCCCCGGCCCTGCGGCCCCAATTACGCCGCCGCTCGCCGCAGCCCGCGGTGCGTCCAGCGGATGCGGACGAGGTCCCGCAGCTCATGGATGGCGGAGGAGATGGTGGGGCAAGATACGTCGGCCGCGGCACCTGCCGCGGCCTTCCGATGGCGCTGGCGAACAGCTAGGCTGCTTCGTTCGGCGGGATGTTGGCGAGGATTTGCAGCGCCTCGTCCTTGGCGCCGATGTCCCGGCACACGCAGTACGTCGCGAAGAGCGAGCGGTCGAGCAGGCGAATGCCGCGCTGGTTGAGCTCCGCTTCGTGCTCGAAGCGCAGCCGCTGGAGACGTTCCAGTCGCTGGAGGTAGACGCTCCGCTGTTCCGCAGGAGCCGTGACCGCGAGCGGAGCCTGGCCGAACGTTGTCGTGTCGATACCCATAATGCGAACCCCCAAGCCTCCTGCCACTATCCGGCCTGTCGCGTCACTTCATCGTCCCGGACGTCCGGCGGCGCGTCGATGCCGACGAGCCCCTTGCGCAGGGCGTATCGGATGAGGTCGGTCCTGTTTCGCGCGTGGAGCTTGCTCATGATGTGCGCCTTGTGGGCTTCAACCGTCTTGACGCTGATGAACAGCTCCTGCGCGATGCGCTGGTTCGAGAAGCCCTCGGCGATGAGCTGGAGCACCTCGCGCTCGCGGCTGGTAAGCAAGTCGTAGCCCGTGCGGCCGTCTTCCTTCTTAGCCTGCCACATGTACTGGTTGACGGCGTCGCCGTCGGAGATGGCGGCGCTGAAGTAGGTGTTGCCCCGGTGGACCGACTGGATGCCGAGCAGCAGCTCCTGCGTGTCCGATCGCTTCACCACGTAGCCGGAAGCGCCGGCGCGCAGCGCGGCCACGATCTGTTCGTCTTCCATGTAGCCGGTGAGAATGAGGACGCGCGTCTTGGGGAAGCGCTTCCGGACCTGGCGGGTAGCTTCCAGGCCGCTCAGGCCGGGCATTACCATGTCCATCAGCACGACATCCGGCATCAGCTTCTCGACCGAAGCGACGGCCTCACGGCCGTTCGAGGCGTCACCAACAATCTCGAGCTCCGTGTGCTGCTCCAGGAGCTGGCGAAGCGCCTGACGCAAGATCGCGTGGTCGTCGACAATGAGGAGTCGAATGCGCTGGCCGTTGGTTCGGGTCCAGCCGGGACGTTCTGCTGCCTCTCCCGGTCGAGGCGCTGGTTTGGCGGGGTTCGGTTCCATGCTGCGCTCCTTCGCTGCTTTCGAACGCACGTCCTACGTGCGACGCTACCACACCGTCCTATTCGGTACAAGCGCTAGATCAGAGCATGCTTCTGCAGAGACGACACTGCCGCCGTCAGCGCCGGGATGTCCAGCACCGGCTCCTCTTCCCCCTCGGGAGCCGGTGGCGGGACGTCGACAGCTGCCGGGAACGATCGATCGGCTCCACAGCCGCGGCAGTGGCCCTGAACGGTGCCGCGCTGCGGCTCGCCCAGCACCCAGTGATGGACGCAGGCACCCGCCTGGGGATGATCGATAGCCGGCTTCGTCTCTTGGTGCATTGCTCGCATGTCCTAATGGTCGGATTGTAGACCCCCTAAGGGCGTCCCTCTATAAGGGAACTCCCTGATCAACGCAGAACGGAGCCCCTCATTTCGAATCACCTGGGCTTGCGGGCCGATTGCCCCGCCGGATACCGTTCCGGCAAGGTCGAAGGGGGGACAGCGGCGTTATGGCCGGTAAAACCATCTCTTCAGCTCGCGACAGCCTTGGGCTGACCTTTAGTGCGCTCCCTCATCGGGCGCTCCAGCTGCTGCGCGAGCTGCGGCTACGCCGGCTGGAAGCTATCGCGTTTCTGTCCCTGCTGGCGGTCTGCGTGGGTGTGCGAGTCGTGAAGCTCGGCTCTATCCCGCGCATCGTCACTGGCGATGAGGCCGAGAACCTACAGTCGGCCTACCGGATCATCGAGGGGACGGGTACGGGGCTCTTTGGGTTCGACTGGAAGCCGGCGCCCATCCTTGGGTTGTATCCGCTCGCTTGGTCCCTCCAGGTCTTCGGCAACACCGTGTCCGATTTCCGGATGTACCCCGTGATCTTCAGTCTGGTCGCGATCATCCTGTTCTATGCGCTTGCCCGCGAGAGCATGAGAGCTTCGGCCGCATTGCTCGCGATGGCGCTCTTCGGCACGAACCTCTGGTTCCTCCACTTCTCACGAACGGCGTGGGACAACATGAACGCGGCGGCCTTCGCTGCCGGAGCGTGCTGGACCACGACGTGTGCGCTGAAGACAGGGAAGTGGCAGTGGTGGGCGTTGACAGGGCTGTTCATAACAGGGGGCCTGTATGGGTACTTCAGCGCGCGGTTCATCATCATCGCTGTCGCGCTGACCTGCGGGTTGGCAGTGCTGCTTCGGCAGGCGCCCTGGCGCCGGACGCTGTTCGGGCTGGCGTTGGCCAGCGTACTCGCCGCGGTGCTCTTCGCGCCGATGGCGCGACACATCTCCCATCGCTGGGCCTACTTCAACAACCGGACGAACAATGTCTCTGTCTTCAACGTCGCCGACTCCTACGAGGGCGATTCCAACTCGTGGGCCATCGTCTGGCACAATCTGCATCGAAACTATAGCGGTTTGGTGCTGCAGGACGGGGCCCAGATGCAGCGCGGTCTCTGGGGTCGCTACACCCCGCAAGGGCGGGCGCCGCTCGACTTCGTATCCGCCCACCTCTTCTGGGGCGGGCTGATCGTCGCGGCGTTCATGTGGCGACGGACGTTCGCGTGGTGGCCGTTCTTCGTCCCGCTCTTTGCTGCCGAGGTGTTCTCGACGGGCACGCCGGACCTGGCGCGCGGCATCGTCTTCGCGCCGTTTTACTTTCTGTTCATCGGCATCCTATTCGACTGGCTGCTGTATCTGCCGCGCCGACCCCTGGTGCGGGGCGGCATGATACTCGCGCTGGCCGCCGTGGTGATGCTCGTGGGGGTGTTCAACGTGAAGGGCTACTTCGATTGGCAAACGAAGGAAACGACGCAGGAAGCGCGGCTGCCCGGCGTCGATCGCTGCGAGTTCGACCTGTTCAATTCGCTTGCAGGCTCAGCGGCGAAGAAGGGACAACACATGGATGCGGCGGCGTTCGAGGCCCAGCGGAACGTACTAGACTGCTCACCCGTGCTTCGGGCAGTCAATCAGCGCGAAGCACAGCAGTCGCGATAGGCGCGAGGGGAGTGGCACGAGGAACGGCGGGGCCGCTCCTCGACAGGTCCTCGTTAGAGCCGGATCTTGCCGTGAGAGGGTTGGCGGCGGCGCTGGCGGTGCCCGCCGTTGCTGGTCTCCTCTTCGTCAACCACGTCGATCGGCGGAGTGGTGACCGCCTCGTGGACGTAGCCGCAGGAGAGGCAGGTACTGTATTCGCCGTACCAGTCTCGCTCCGGGATCATGGAGCCGCGGCAGCGCTTGCACGTGCGCGGCAGGGCGGTTCTCGTCATCATCGGGCACACCTCCTCGAACTTTCGAACTCGGTTCCAGATGCTGAACGAGCCCTTCGACTGCCTGCGGGGTTAGCTGACGGGTTCGGGCTGAAAGGCTGTAGCCCTACTCGCTGGCGCGAGATTCACCCCCCGGTGGTGGGTCCCCCGTTCCGGGTGGATTCGGCAGTCCCGCTTCGAGCGGGAGATGGATCGTGTCTACGACCCCACTTTGTGATTGCAGTAACAGATTACCCGCGCCCAGGCATCCTGTCAAGAGGAAACGGTCTAGTCGTCACACATTGGTGCGTCGCGTATACTGCGGTGCGTTCAGTGGCGCGACAGAGGAGGACAAATGTGCTAGGCATCAAGCGCATGGACCACGTCTGCATGGTGGTGCCCAACTTGGACGAGCGGTTGCCCATGCTCACCGAGCTGATGGGGATGAAGGTGCTGAGCCGCTGGGAGAATCCCGAAGCCGGCTACAACGGCATCACGCTCGAGGTTCCCGGCAGCAACACCCAGTGGGAGCTGCTGGAGCCATCGGGCGAGGAGAGCTTTCTCGTGCGCTTCCTGCGCGATCGCGGGCCCGGCCTGCACCACGTCACGTTCGAGGTGGAGAGCGTCGAGAAGGCGACCGCCGCCCTCAAGCAGCACGGGATGGAGCCCTTCGGCGGGCGCAACTACGAGAAGTACAAAGAGGTGTACGTCCACCCGCGCGACTCGGGCGGGGTGCTGTTTCAGCTCTTCGAGGGGGACTTCGTCGAGGGTTAGCCGCGGTAACCGCTTGATGTTAACCGGGCAGACCGTTTATTGAGTGTCGCGCACGAACTCGCGGATGGCACGCGCCAACTCGCCCGGTTGGTCTTCGGGGATGAGGGTGTAGCTGTCGGGGATCTCGATCAGCCGCCCCTTTGGGAGGAGCTCCGCCAGCCGCCGTCCGTGCTCCGGCGGCATAATGCGGTCCTCTGCCGCCCAGACCACGAGTGCGGGACGGTCGAAGGAGCGCAGCGACTCCGCCGCCGCAAGCAGGTCGCCCTTGTCGACCGCGCGCAGGTATTTGATGAGATCGCGTCGGATCTCGCGCTGGGTCAAGGCCGGCCGCAGCCAGGCGTCGGTAATCTCGTTGGGGACCCGTCGTTTGGACATCCAGCCGTATGCGAGCGGCAGACGGCGAAGGGGGCGCAGGCGCAGCGGTTGGACGAGGGCATTCAGTCCGCCGGGGAGCTTGGCGGCGAATGCCACCACTCGCCCAGGCAGGCCGGGCGGGTAGTTGTCGAATGCCTCGCAGGACACGAGCACGAGCCGCGCTACGCGCTCGGGGCGCTCGCCCGCGAGCACCTGGGCGATGCCGATGTCGCTCTGCACGAGGGTTACGGCACGCAGGTCGAGGCGCTCCAGGAACTCAGCCACAATGCGCGCCTGTCCGCGAAGAGACAGGTCGGCGTCGGGGCGCATGGCCCGTCGATGTGCACCCAGGGGCAACGTCGGCACCACACAGCGGTGGTCGTCACTCAGATCGCTCACCACGTTGCGCCACACTGAGCCGTCCATCGCAAGCCCGTGCAGCAGGACGACGACGGGTCCGCTGCCGCCCGTGTCCTCATAGTCGATGATGCCTGCAGACAGCTCGATGTCGCGCATGATCGGCTCTAGCGTTGCTGCGACTAGCCCCGGACGGTCTTGCGCTTGTTGCGCACGTAGTCGACCAGGATGTACTGGCCGAGCTTGTCGGGCGTGGTGTAGAAGACGCGCCCCTTGTTGA
>JBGQHA010000210.1:0-5305 GCA_041497735.1 Dehalococcoidia bacterium
CAGATCGCTCGGCTCGATGTCGCCCGCCGACGTGCGCCGGCTGCGCGGCCGCGAAATCTCGATGATTTTCCAGGACCCGGCGAGCGGCCTAAACCCCGTGCTGACCATCGGGAAGCAGGTGGAGGAGATCGTGCGCGTGCACACCGCCGCGCCGAAGCGCGAGGCGCGCCGGCTGGCGCGGGACGCACTGCGCCGCGTCGGGCTGGCCAACCCCGAGGAGCTGGAGAAGCGCTACCCCTACCAGCTCTCCGGCGGCATGAGCCAGCGCGTCCTGATCGCGATCGCGACCGTGCTCAACCCGAAGGTGATCATCGCGGATGAGCCCACGTCCGCGCTCGACGTGACGATCCAGGCGGGCATCCTGCACGAGCTGGCGCGCCTTCGAGACGAGCGCGGCATCGCGATCCTGCTGATCACGCATGACCTGGGCGTCGTCGCGCAGATGGCGGACGAGGTGATCGTGATGTACGCCGGGCGCATCGCGGAGCAGGGCGCCACCCGCGACGTGTTGCGGACGCCGCGCCATCCCTATACGTGGTCGCTGCTCGGGACGCTACCACGCCTCGATCAGGAGCGGAGGCCGCTCGCCGCGATCCGTGGTTCGCCGCCGGACCCCTCGGAGCTGCCGGACGAGTGCGCCTTCCTCCCGCGCTGCCGGAAGGCGATCAACACCTGCCGCACGGAGCCCGCGCCGGCGCTCAGCGAGCTGGCGCCGGGCCAGCGCGCGGCCTGCTATAACCCTGTCGTGCACTTGGAGTAGCGCGCGTCGCGGCGAGCGACGCCAGCTCGAAGATGAGCAGCTGCAACGCCGACTCGTCGTCCATCAGGCCGCGCTTTACGCTCAGGTCGGCATCGAGCAGCTTCCGGTACGCCTGGCGCAGCCGGTCGATCGTGTAGAGCGGCGCTTGCTGGAGCAGGCGCTGGATGACGAAGCCCTGCACGCCAAGCTGCGCGCTGATCTCGGGCCCGCGCACGCGGCGCTCGAGCAGCTCCTTCGCGAGCAAGAGCAATCGATACTGGCGCGCGATCATCGCGAGCAGGAGCTGCGGCGCTTCGCCTTCGGCGAGGAGGCGCTGGAGCAGATCGACGGCGTCGCGGGCGCGGCCTTCGATCACGGCGTCGGCCATCGCGAAGACGCTCGGGTCGCGGGCGAGGCTGACGAGCGAACGCACGTCGTCCTCGGTGACCGGCGCGCCGTTCGCGTACGTCGCCAGCTTCTGCAGCTCGCTGTCGAGCGTCCAGAGCTGGTTGCCGGCCAGGACTGCGAGCGTCGCGACGGCGCGCGCCTGGAGGGAGACGCCGTAGCGCTCGGCGCGGCGGTTGATCCACGCCGCGACATCGCCCTGAGCGAGGGGCTTGAACTCGCGCGCCTGCGCGTGCGGGCGGAGGGCTTCGAGGAGCGGGTTGCGCGCGCCCGCCTCGCCGTCGAGGAAGACCAGCGTGGTCGTCTCCGGCAGCGCCGGCAGCGCGTCGACGAAGCGCTGCCACGGGCCGAGCGCACTCTCGTCGTCCGTGGCCGCGCGCCGCTTCGTGCGCCTGCGATCGCGCTGTGAGCGCTCGAACCGGCCGAGCAGCCCGTGCGCGATCACTAATCGATGGCTGCCGAGGAAGGGCACCGTCTGGCAGATGGCGAGGAGGTCGTCGGGCTTGGCGTTCGCGCCGTCGACGTGGACGGTGTTGTCGGCGATCTGGCCGTCGGCATCGAGCTCGCGCGCGATCTCGGCGAGCGCCTCGTGCGCGCTGAAGTCGTCCTTCCCGTAGAGGACGTGGATCATCAGTCGAGCTCCGCCTTCCAGCCGAACCAGACCGCCGCGCCGACGGCGAGGAAGATCAGCACGCCGGGCCAGGCCATGTTCAGAACGAAGTCCTCGATGCGGCTGCCGCCGCCCTCGCTCGATGCCGTGGCGGCGCGGTACGCGGAGAAGATCGCCGCCCCGCCGAGCCCAAGCGCGACGGCGGACAGCAGCAGCAGGATGTCCTCGCGCTTGAGCAGCCGGCGTTGGTGGTGCGTTACTTCTGGCTGGCGGTTCTCCACGTTCTCGGACCTTTACTGTCATTCCGAGCGTAAGCGAGGAATCTCTCAGTCCTTACCACCAAAGCGCTCTCGTGAACGATGTGCTTGGCGGAAAGAACAGCGAGATTCCCTTCGGCTCTGCTCAGGGCATGCTTCGCTGCGCTCAGCATGACCGAACCAAATTCTCTCCTGCTTCAGCCTCTAGCTTCCAGCATCTAGCGTCCAGATGGTAGCCTGCTTCCGTGCTCATCGCGGCGATCGTGCTCATGGTGATCGGCTTCCTATTGTACCTGGGCGCGTTCTCGCAGGGCCCCGGCCCCTCGATGGCGGACAAGCCGATCCAGGCCTGGATGTTCTTCGGCGCGACGGCCTGCATGGTGACGGGCTTCCTGCTTCTGGTGGTCTAGGGATACTGCTGCGTCCACGTCTGCCCGCCGTCGGAGGTGGCGAGGATAAGTGGACTCTTGTCCGCGGTTAGCCCTGACTTTTCTCCGACCAGCCAGCAGTCATCGGGGTCGGAGCACGAGAATCCCAACACTAAGCTTAGGTCGGGGCGGACTTGCAATGTCTCCCAGGTCAGTCCACCGTCCGTAGTTCTATAAGTCGAGGCCGTCGGACTGCAGGGACCGCAATATGTTGCGGCGTATGCCGTACGTTCACCCACTATTGTGATAGGGCCTGGTGACCTACCGGACCGAACGACGTCCCAGTTCGCGCCGCCATCCAGCGTTCGATATACCGCGTATGTTACACCGCCGCCACCTGCTCCGTCGTTAAAAGACGACCACACCAGTCCGCCGCTATGGCACGAAAGCGCGTTGCTGTTCAGCCGACGCAGGTCCTCAGGCGCAACGAAGGAACGGTTCCAGGTGATTCCTGCATCCGAAGACCGCAGAATCTGGCCGTCAGTTGTCGCGGCCCAGAGTATGCCGGGGTCTGATGAACAGATTGTGCTTGTATCGACCGGAGGTGCCAAGGCCGCCCATGTTTGACCGCCGTCGTTTGTATGCAGCAGCTGCGGTGGGCGATCCTTACTCCCCCACTTCAAAGCCCAGCCATCAGTAGGGCTTGTCATTTGTAAGCTCTTCAAGGGTCCTTCGATCGAGCTGATCGGCTGCCAAGTCTGACCGTCAGACGTCTGTAGAATCGTTGATTGCGCCCCTTGTTCAATGCCGGTTTGGATCGCCCAACCCAGAGACGGACTAATGAAGCTTAGATGGGAAATTACCGCCGCGGCGTTGGTGTATTGCGGCGTCCATATCCTGCCCCCATCACGCGTTCCCAGGATGACGCCGGGACCGCCCGACAGAACTCCAGCTACCCAGCCCAGCTGATCGTTGGCAAAGTAAATCGACGCGAACTGGCCGTCTTCCGATGCGCGCACCCCAGGCGTTGCCGTCGCGGTGGGCGCGAGCGCCACCGCTAGCGGGCTGGACGAGTCGCGCGCTCGCACGATCAGGAACGCCAGCAGCGCCAGCCCGCTACACGCCGCCACGATCGCCGCGCCTCCCAGCACCCAAGCCGACTTGCGTCCGAGCAGCGCCAGTGGCGATAGCACCGCGCCCCACCACGAGCGTTCCGGCCGCCAGGCGGCGGCTTCCTCTCGAGTCGAGACATCGAGCTTGCTTAGTATCTCCGAGACGTGATACTTCACGCCTTCGATGCTGATGCCGAGCTGGTCGGCGATCTGGGGGTTGGTCCGACCTTCGCGGATGAGGTCGAGCACTTCTTGCTCGCGCGGAGTAAGTAGCTCCGGTGACTTCGGCCGGCCGCGTTTGCCCATCGTGAGATGAGCATAGGGCAGATTCGCGGGAATTACACTCCCCTATGCGCGGGAGCGCGCGTGGCGGGAGTGCATGGGAGTCGAACCCACCTAGGACGGCACAACCGCCCCACGACGGTTTTGAAGACCGCAGAGGCCACCGGGCCCCATCCACTCCCGAGGGCAGTCTACGTATCGAGCGGTTTCGGCGACAAGCGCCGCGTCGGCAGGCGCGGCGGCTGCTGCGCGCCCGCGCCCCGCTCGGCCGGCGTCAGCAGAGGCTGATAGCGCGGGTCGCCGCCGGAGGGCGTCTTCGGCGCGTCGGGCGGCGACTGCGACTCGTCGCGGAAGTAGAAGTACGCCCAGACCACGCAGGTCGCCAGCGTGAACGCCGTGACCAGCGAGACGGCGAAGATCACGCGCCCGTGGATCGCCGCGTCGAAGCCCTGCGCCTGGGGGTTGAGGATCACCCACGAGAAGAGGAACGCCGGGATAGCGAAGAGCGGCAGCCAGATCAGCTTGTACCAGCGGAAGATCTTCGCGCCGTCGTTGAAGCGGATGGGGATCATCGTGAACAACAGCCCCTCAATGCCGCCGGCGAAGATGAGCGCGGCGCTGTCGCTCGGCAGGTGCGCCCACCAGTGCGCGCTGTTCGCGCCGTGGTGCCGCAGCGGCACCAGCAGCGCCCACGCGGCGAGGCTCACGGCGAGCAGCAGGATGGCGGGAATGGCGACGGCCTGCGCCGAGTGGCGGTGCTCCATCTCGGCCGCGGCGAGCACCGTCGCCGTCGCGACGAAGCCGTACATGATCGGCGCCTGAAACGACGTGATTCGTGACAGCACCACGAAGCCCGCCGCGAGGAGAATCGCGACCGGGTAGAGGCGGACGCCGGCGGGCGTTCGGAATCGATGGCGCGTGATGAGCGCCTCGCCCCCTTCGCCGACGTAGGTCATCACGCCGACGCTGATGACGAGACTGCTGAAGAACGCGGCCGTCTTGCCGTTCAGTCCGAAGCCCGACTCGTTGAAGCTGTAGATCAGGCAGGTAACACCCAGCACGAGGAGCGGGCCAATGACCGCGGTAAGCAAGCCCGGGCCGCCCGTCGCGCGAGCGGCTTGGCCGCTGCCGAAAAGACCGCGGAACGGCGACAAGAGGCGCATGCCGAGCGCCTGCATCTCGACGCGATGATCGTCCAGCGTATTGTTGAACACCGTCGAGCCGATGAGCAGGATGATCAGCAAGATGATCGCGAGCAAGATGTTCGTGCCGATGACCTTGGGACTATGCGAGATGTCGCTGAAGGAGAGAACGCTACCCGCCGTGCGCGGCTCGGGGCCGGTTATGTAGCCCCCACCGTAGACGTGGTACAGGTGCTCTCCGCCGGCCGCTCCTCCTCCGTTCGACCCATCGCCGCCTGGCGCCTGTGTTGCGCCGAGCACGCTTGACACCAGCGTCGCAGTAGGTGTCGGAGCGCGCGTGCTGGTCGCCTTCGGCCGAGTCGGCGAAGGTTGCGAGGCGCTTCCTGCGAC
>JBGQHA010000211.1:0-5279 GCA_041497735.1 Dehalococcoidia bacterium
CGCGCTGATGCTAAGCACGCCGGTATCCATGTAGCGCGTCAGCCCGGAGCCGATCGAGTAGGCGAGGCCGCGGCGCTCGCGCACCTCCTTGAACAGCCGCGAGCTCATCCCGCGACCGAGGACGGCGTTCAGGATCTGCGCGGCATAGCGGTCCGGGTCGAGCCGCGAGACCGCCCGGAGCGCCATCGCCATGTTGCTCTGCGCGATGTCACGCGACTCGACGACAACGTTGCGCTCAGGAATGCCACCGCTTACTTCGGGCACCTCCGGCGGCTTCTCTCCGGCCAGCCCCGCGAACAGTTTGCGCGCGTGATCGACAACATCCTTGTGGGTCGTGTTGCCCGCGACGCTCAGCACCACGTTCTGCGGCACGTACCACGTGCCGATGTGGCGCATGAAGTCGTCTCGCTGCATCTCCTGCACTTTGTCCACCGTCCCTGCTACCGGCCAGCCGAGTGGCTGGTCGCCGAAACAGGCCTCGGAGAGCAGGTGCCCCGCCCAGGCTCCCGGCTGATCGTACGCACGACGGATCTCTTGCTGTACCACCGTCCGCTCGCGGTCGACTTCCTCCTGGTCGATGAGCGAGTAGCGCATCATGTCGGCCAGGACGTCCATCGCGACGGGAAGCTTGTCGAACGGCACTTGGTTCCAGTAGCACGTCATTTCCTGGCTCGTGTAGGCGTTCAGGATGCCGCCGGCACCCTCGACCGCTTCTGCGATCTCGATCGCCGTCTTCCGGTGCTCTGTGCCCTTGAACATCATGTGCTCGAGGTAATGCGAGAGGCCGTTGATGCGCCGGTCCTCGGCCCGCGAGCCGACGCCCACGAACACGTTCACGCTCACCGACTGCGCGGTCGGCACCGGCGTCGTCACGACACGCAGACCGGAGTCCAGCGTTTCGATCTCCCACGTCGCTTCGGTCATGTATGGCTCCTTCTCTAGTTACGCTGTCTGCGGTACGAGGCTGTTCAGCCCGCGCGCCTCATCGCGCAACGCGTCGGCTGAAACCGGCGCGCCCCTCTTGATCAGCTCCCGGCTGGCCCGGATGTCGCGCTGGTGGTTGACGGCGAGCGCCGCGCGAAGCTGGCCGCCCTTAACGTAGAACGCCGTGAACGAACGGCCGGCGACGTCGCCGCGCAGGACGATCTCGTCCCAGCGCGGGGCATGCCCGATGTATTGCATGTTCAGATCGTACTGATCGGACCAGAACCACGGGATGTCGTCATACGCCTTCTGCTTGCCCAGCATGTTTTTCGCGGCCGTGATGCCCTGGTTCTGCGCGTTCGACCAGTGCTCCACGCGCAACCGCGTGTCCAGCAACGGATGGTAGAAGCTCGCCACGTCGCCCGCGGCGTAGATATCGGGTGCGGACGTCTCGCAGTACTCGTTCACGACGATACCGTTCTCGACCTCGAGCCCGGCCTCTCGCGCAAGCTCCGTGGCCGGCTCTATGCCGACACCGACGACGACGAAGTCGCAGTCGATCGTCCTTCCCGAGCTGCTCACCACGCGCTCCACGCGCTTCGCGCCCTCGAACCGCTCGATCGCCTCGCCGGTGTGGAGCTGTACGCCGTGGTCGCGGTGGATCTCCGCGTAGATGCGCCCCAGCTCCTCGCCCAGGACGCGGCCCAGCGGGACCGGCGCCATCTCGAGGACGTGAACCTCCAGCCCCTTCGTCCGCGCTGTCGCGGCCACCTCCGCGCCGATGAAACCCGCGCCGATCACGACGAGACGCCGGCCCGGCTGCACTTCAGCAGCGATGCGCTCGCTGTCGGCGACGGTGCGCAGGTAGTGAATGCCTTCGAGCTCGCTGCCGGGAACCGACACGCGCCGCACATGCCCGCCCGTCGCCAGCAGGAGCTTGTCGTAGCCGATGCGCTCGCCACTCTCCAGTTCGACGGAGCGCTCGGAGGGATTGATGCTCGTCGCGCGCGTGGCGAGCCGAAGCTCGATCTCCTGCTCTCGATAGGCCTCCGACGTGGCGATGAACAGCCGCTCGCGCGACATGTCGCCGCGCAGGTACTCTTTCGACAGCGGCGGCCGCTCATAGGGCGGGTCCGGCTCCGCACCGATGAGTATGATCTTGCCGTCGAAGCCTTCCTGCCGCAGCCATTGCGCGGCGCGGCCACCGGCCAAGTTCGCTCCAACTACGACGAACGTCTGACGCTCCGGCATCCTTTGTCCCAAACGTGTGGCGAGTCTGACAAGCCATTATAGCCATCGATAGGCTATACCGCCGCAAGACAGACGCTATACTTGCCGATGTCTAAGGCAGTAGTCGTATGAGATCGTGCGTCTTCCTAGCTGTCCTGCTCGCCGGAGCGATCTGCGCCAGTGTTGCTAGCGACAGTCGCGCTGCTGCACAAACGCCGACGCCCGGACCCGAAGCCGTGCTCGTCGGCGCCGGCGACATTGCGTCGTGCACCAATCCCGGCGACGAGCAGACCGGCGAGCTGCTCACGCTCATCCCTGGGACCGTCGCGACCTTCGGAGACGACGCGTACGAATCCGGCACCGCAGCCGAGTTCACGAGCTGCTACGATCCGAACTGGGGTATCCAGAAGTCGCGCACAAAGCCCTCTGCGGGCAACCACGAGTACAACACCTCCGGCGCGACAGGCTACTACAACTACTTCGGCGCTGCCGCGGGCGATCCAACCAGGGGCTATTACAGCTACGACTTGGGAGCTTGGCACGTCGTCGTGCTCAACAGCAACTGCGCCGCCATCGGCGGCTGCGATGCCGCTTCGCCGCAAGTGCAGTGGCTGCGCGCCGATCTGTCCGCGCACCCTGCGACTTGCACGCTGGCGTACTGGCACCATCCGCGCTTCAGCTCTGGTCAGCACGGAAACAACGCCACATTCCAGCCGTTCTGGCAGGCGCTCTATGATTACGGCGCTGACCTCGTCCTTGTCGGTCACGACCATGACTACGAGCGCTTCGCGCTCCAGAACCCGGCCGGCAGCGCCGACCCGCAGCACGGCATCCGGGAGTTCGTCGTCGGGACGGGGGGCAGGAGCCACTACGCAATGGGAGCGCCCATCGCCAACAGCGAAGTGCAAAACGGCGATACCTATGGTGTGATCAAGCTGACGCTCCATCCGACGAGCTACGACTGGCAGTTCATCCATGTCTTCGGGGCTACGTTCACGGACTCCGGTTCGGGCGCGTGCGTCAGTGCGGCTTCACCTCCACCGGTGGGCGGCCTTACGTCGCTAAGTGGCGAAGGCCCTGCGGGCTCGCACTCGACTCGATTGCTGGGAGTCGTTGCCGGCGTCTTGCTGACCGCCTCGATCGCCGCAGCCGCCTACGCCCGCGCGTTGCGCTCTCGTTCGTAGCCCTACGAAACCACGCTGCGGAACCGGCTCGTCGCCAACGTCATCGTGACGACACCGAGACCGACGAGGATCGCCATCGCCTCGGGGATCGCGATCCCTGTGTTGTGGCTGTGGGTGGCGGCGGGACCGTTCAGCAGCGCGCGCATCGCTTCGATGGTGTAGGTGACCGGGTTGATGTGCGCAATCTTCTGCATCCACCCCGGCAGGAGCGAGATCGGCAGCTGCGCGGAGCTGGTGAAGAGCAAGGGGAGCGTCAGGAAGTTGCTGACGATGAACGTCGCTTCGGTGCTGCGCGTCCAAAGCGCGATGAAGATGTTCAACGCCATCAGCACCAGCGCGAACATCATCGCGATGCCGAGCGCGCCCAGGATGCCGGGGACGCTGTAGTAGAACGAGATCTTCGGGTCCTGCCATTGGCCAATGATCCAGCCGATCACGACGACCAGCACCATCTGCACCGTGATCCGTGTCAGGTCGCCCAGCAGGCGGCCGAGCAGGATAGCGAGGCGGTTGATCGGCGTCGTCATCAGCTTGTCGAGGAAGCCGCTGTCGATGTCCGTGATCATCCCCACGCCGGATTGTCCCGAGCCGAAGAGAATCGACTGCAGGATCACCGTCGGGATGAAGAACTGCAGGTAGCTGACGTGCCCGAACGCCTGCGATGAGCCGCGGGCGATCCGGGCGAACATTTGGCCGAATAGGACCAGCCAGATCAGCGGCTGAATGAGCGAGAAGAAGATGACCGTCGACTGGCGCGAGAGGCGCTTGATCGCGCGCACGTAAAGCACGGCCGTCTCGCTCATGAGCTTGGGCAGTCCGCGTGGCATCGCCTCCATCCGTGCGAGGCTCGTCGCCCGCGCGCCTGCTGGTCGTTCCGCTATCTCCATGGCTAGCCCTTTCGCCTTGTCGGACGCAGGAACGGCATACGCGCGTTGCGCCAGTTCTGGACCAGCGTGTCTTCGCGGATGCGCTCGCCCGTGTATTTCAGGAACACGTCGTCCAGCGTTGGTCTTGTCAGCGTGAGATCCGCCACGTCTACGCCTGCCTCGTCCAGCGTGCGCAGGATCAGCGGCAGCGACCGGCCTCCGTGCTCCGCGGTCAGCACCAGCTTGCTGTCCTCCTGGTGCACGCCGCTCACGGAGGGTAGTGGCTCCAAGATCGCTGCGGCGCGCGCGCGCAACTGGGCGCCGTCTCCTCCGAAGGTCAAGCTGATGACGTCGCCGCCCAGCTCAGCCTTGAGCGACGCCGGGCTCCCGCTCGCGATGATCGTTCCGTGGTCGATGATCGCGAGCCGGTCGCACAGCCGGTCCGCTTCCTCCAGGTAGTGGGTGGTGAGGAAGATCGAGAGCCCTTCGCGTTTGTTCAGGTCTTCCAGGTATGCCCAGATGCCCGCGCGGTTCTGCGGGTCCAGCCCCGTCGTCGGCTCGTCCAGAAAGAGGAGCTGCGGCTGGTGGATCAGGCCCGTCGCCAGGTCGAGGCGCTTGCGCATGCCGCCCGAGTACGATCCCGCCATCCGGTCCGCATCCTGCCCGAGATCGACGAGCTCCAGCAGCTCACCGACGCGTCTGCGCAGCGTCGCCGGAGCGAGGTGGTAGAGCTTTCCTTGCAGCTCCAGGTTCTCGCGGCCCGTCAGCTCGTCATCGACGCCGACTTCCTGCGCGGCATAGCCGATGAGCGTCCGGATCGCTGTCGCTTCCGTCGCGACATCGAAGCCGAACACGAGCGCGCGGCCGGCTGTCGCGCGCAGCAGCGTGATGAGGATCTTGATCGTGGTCGACTTCCCCGCGCCGTTCGGCCCGAGGAAGCCAAAGAACTCGCCTTCCTCAACGACGAACGAGATGCCACGCACGGCCTCGGTTCCGTCGCCGTAGGTCTTACGCAGGTCAGCGACTTCTATCACGGCAGGCATGACCTCTTATGTTAGGACATCGACGCGATAGA